>NZ_JBKOOL010000054.1:0-31755 GCF_046764065.1 Nocardia sp. NPDC002869 | reverse complement strand
CCCCGACTTTCGCGTCCCGCAATACGGCGGCTTGTTCGGGCTGGGTGGTCGCGCGGCCGAGGTCGACGGCGCGACCACCGGCCACGAGACCGGTGAGCGGCCGGTCGCCGGCGGCGCCGGTGACGATCACCCGGTATCCGGCGCTCGTGAGGGCGGCGACCACGGCCGCCGACCGCGCCGGGGAAAGCTGGCGGGCCGGTACCGACGCGGCGGGGTGCACGACGATATATCCGGGCTCGCCGGTGAGATGGCCGACGTCCGGGAGCGGGCCGCGTACCGCCAATCCGCCGTCGTCGCCCGGCGGTAGCCCGAACCCGGCCGCGGTGGCCAGCGAGAGCGCGCGTTCGGCCTCGGGCGGGTCGCCGGCGACACGATGCCGCAGATCCAGCAGTGAACCCGGGTAGTCCTCGGAGATCGCGCCGATCCAGCGGACCCCGGCCATCCGCAGCACCAGCGCGAGGGGCAGCGGCGACTGATGAAACGAGGTGAGGATGAGCGCCCGGTCCAGTTCCAGGCCGCGCAATTCCGCGACGAAGGCATCGATATCCGGCGCGGTCACCGCCGGCGGTTCCGGGTCGATCCAGGGCGCGCACCAGGTCAGCACCCGGTCCACCCCGGGGAGCAGTTCGGCGCCCGCGCGACCCCGCGGCCCGGCCAGCAGCGTCACCGAATCGGCGTGTGCCGCGACCGCGCGCACGCAGGGACCCGCCAGCAGGACATCGCCGACGTTGTCCATCCGCGCCACCAGGACCCGGCCCGTCACAGCGGACCCGCCATCGCCATCCGGACCGCTTCGGTGAGATCCGGCGCGACCATCGCCGCGATCCGCGCGTGGCGTATCTCTTCGGGCCGGGTCCGGGCCGTGGGTACGAGCACGGCCCGGGCGCCCGCCGACAGTGCGGCGGCCACGTCGGCGCCGGTGTCGCCGATCAGTACGCAGCGGTCGATATCGACACCGAGTTCGGCCGCGGCGCGACGCACCATGCCCGGTGCGGGTTTGCGGCATACGCAGCCGTCGTCCTCGCCGTGGACACAGACCTGCCAGGTCCCGAACGGCCCGAGCAGTTCCTCCACCCGCTCGTTGACCGCGGCCAGCTGGCCGGGGCTGATCAGTCCGCGCGCGACACCGGACTGATTGCTGACGACACCCAGTTGGATTCCGGCCGCCCGCACCAGGCGCAGGGCGTCGGCGGCCCCCGGTACCGGCCGCACTCCGGCGGGGTCGGCGAGGTAGGGGATATCGACGATCAACGTGTCGTCGCGATCGAACAGCAGTGCGTGCGGAGCGGGATGGGTGGCGCGGCGGTGGCGCAGTTCGCCGCGTATCCGGTGTCCGCACGCGGCCGGGGGGATGAGCGCGCTGGTGACCGCCATCCGCCCGATCTCGCGCGGGGTACGGGGGCCGGGCACGATGCGCCGGAGCGCGAACTCCCCGGTGAGCGCCGCCCACGCCGCAGCGCAGGCGAGCGCCGCACGGGACCGGCCTGTCACACCGAACGCCAGGCCCGCCGCGCCCGCCGCCGTGGTGAGCGCGTGCCGGGGGAGCAGACCGTGCCGTTCGCCGATGCGCCGCCGCCAGTGCGCGCCGTATTTGCGCCGCATCAGCGCGTTGTCGGCATTGCCGCGTTGGGCCCGCACACTGGCCAGCGGCCCGGAGGCGCGGACCGGGTGGACGGTGACCCGCTGCCCGGACGCGATGGCGTAACCGGCGAGGCAGACGCGGAGTGCCAGGTCCGCATCCTCGCGGTAGGCCCGGGGGAATCGCTCGTCGAACCCGCCCACCGCGAGCAGCGCGGACCGGCGGTAGGCCATATCGGCGGTGATCCAGCGGGCGGTCGCCAGCCCGGCGGTGCCGCGTTCGTCGTCGGTCGGCCGGCGGTGCGCCGGCAGCGGGACCTCGATGCGCGCGGTACACGCGGCGGTGTCCGCGGCGAGACCGAGCAGGTCCGCGGCCAAGCGCTCCGGCCAATCGGGGGCGACGAGGACATCGTCGTCGAGGAAGGCGATCCAGGCTCCCGTGGCGTGCCGCCAGCCGGCATTGCGGGCGGCGGCCGGTCCGCGGCCACCCGAGCGGACCACGTGTACGGGTGTGCTGCCGTCGGGCAGCGGGAGTTCGCCGCCGCCCCGCCGGTCGTCCACCACGATGATCTCCCGGGGACGGGGTCCCGTCGCGGCCTCCAGCGCCTCCAGCAGCAGCCGGAGACTGTCGCGGCCGGTGGTCGGGACGACGATGCTGTAGTCGAGGCGGTTCACCGGCGCCGCACCAGGAACGGACCGATGGCGAGTACATCGATCGGGGCGGAACCGAAACATTCGAGCGCGTCACGCGGGGAATCGACCATCGGACGGCCCGCGGTGTTCAGGCTGGTGTTGACGACCACCGGCACCCCGGTGCGGCGGTCGAATTCGGTGAGCATGCGCGCCGTCAGGGGGTCGTCCGCCGGATCGACGGTCTGCACCCGCGCCGTGCCGTCCACATGGGTCACCGCCGGGAGCCGGTCCTGCCAGTCCGGCGCCACGTCGTGTACGAACAGCATGTACGGGCTGGGCAGGGGTCCGCGGCCGAAGATCTCGGCCGCCCGGTCGGCCCGCACCATGGGCGCGACCGGCCGGAACTGTTCCCGGCCCTTCACATCGTTGAGGCGTTCCAGGTTGGCTGCCCGGCCGGGGTGCGCGAGCAGCGAGCGGTGCCCGAGGGCGCGCGGACCGTATTCGGCCCGGCCCTGGAACCAGGCGACCACCTGATCGGCGGCGAGCGCCGCCGCGACCTCGGCCGCCACGTCCGCCGGCCTGCTGTACCGGAGGTCGGCTGTCCGCAATACGGCTTCCAGTTCCGCGTCGGTCCACTCGCGGCCCAGATCGGCGCGGTGCATCGGCGCGGCCCGCTCCCCGAATTCGGCCGCCAATTGCAGTGCGGCGCCCAGCGCGGTGCCGGCGTCACCCGAGGCGGGCTGCACCCAGATCCGTTCGAACGGTCCCTCGGCGTGCAGCCGGGTGTTGGCGACGCAGTTGAGGGCGATACCGCCTGCCAGGGTGAGATCCTGTTGCCCGGTCTGCCGGTACAGCCATCCGGTCAGTTCCAGCAGTACCTCCTCGAGCCGCCGCTGCGCGCTGGCGGTGAGATCGGCGTGGTCGGGGCCGAGCGCACCGCCGCTCACCGCCGGGGCATACCGCGCCCAGTCCACCGGTTCGGTCCGGAAACCGCCGTCGCCGGTGGTGTACAGGAGTTCCCGGAATTCGTCGAGGAAGCGCGGCGTGCCGTAGGAGGCCAGTGCCATCACCTTGTACTCGTCGCTCGAGCGGGCGAAACCCAAATGCTGCGTGAGGTCCTCGTACATCAGGCCGAGCGAATGCGGTAGCCGCTGAGCGGCCAGTTCGACGAATTTTCCGTCCCGGTACTCCCCGGCGAGATACGAACTGCTCTCCCCGCGTCCGTCGGCGACCAGCACCGCGGCATCGCCCAGCGGCGCCGCGAGCGCCGCGGAGGCGGCATGGGCGAGATGATGCCGGACGAACCGCACGATCGACGGGTCGAGTCCGGGCAGCGCGGTACGCAGGAACGCCGGCGCCCGGCGCGCGTAGTCGGTACGGAGTTCCTCGCCGGAGGGGTCGAGACCGCCGAGCGAATGGTCCACGAGCGCGGGATCGTAGGAATAGCCCACCGCGTCGAGCTGGTCGGGCCGCAGGCCGGCGCGCTCGAGACACCACGCGGCGGCCTGCTCGGGCATCTCCCAGGCCGCGAACGGAACCGGTCGCTTACCGTGCTTGCGGCGGGTGAACCGTTCTTCCTCCGCGGCGGCGACGATCTCACCGTCCACGACGAGGGCGGCAGCGGGATCGTGGAATATCGCGTTCACACCGAGAATGCGCACGGGGCGGCCTTTCCTCTGGGGATACGGGCTCGTACCGCGAATCGTCTACGCGCTACCCGCCGAATCGACTGCCAAACCGGTCTGCCGTTTCGTTACCGGGCCCGCCCCGTCCGCCGGTGCCGTCCGCCCGGTGAACCAGTCGATCGTGCGGCGCAGCCCTTCGGCCCGGTCGACTGTCGGCTGCCAGCCGAGGGCGCGCCGGGCCAGGGCGATATCCGGGCAGCGACGCTGCGGATCGTCGATCGCGCCGTCGACGTATTCGAGTGTGGAGTGGCTCCCGGCCGCCGCGCGGATCTCCTCGGCCAGCGACCGTACCGAGAGTTCGCCGGGATTGCCGATATTGACCGGGCCCGGATGGTCGGTGCGCGCCAGCGCCAGCAGGCCACGCACCGTGTCCTCGACGTAACACAGCGACCGGGTCTGCTCACCGGTGCCGGCCACGGTGAGCGGAGCGCCGGCCAGCGCCTGGGCGATGAAGGTAGGCACCATCCGGCCGTCATCGGCCCGCATCCGGGGGCCGTAGGTGTTGAAGATCCGGGCGATTGCGGTGTTCACGCCGCGTTCCCGGCGGTACGCCATGGTCAATGCCTCGGCATAGCGCTTGGCCTCGTCGTAGACACTGCGCGGCCCGACCGGGTTGACATGGCCCCAGTAGCCCTCGGGCTGCGGGTGGACCCCCGGATCGCCGTACACCTCGCTCGTGGACGCGAGGACGAACCGGGCGCCGGTGCGTTCGGCGAGATCGAGAGCATTCGCGGTGCCGAGCGAACCGGCGCGTAACGTTTCGATCGGAAGCCGCAGATAGTCGGGCGGCGAGGCCGCCGACGCGAGATGGAACACCACATCGAACCAGCCGAGGCCGGAGAACGATTCGGTCACATCGTGCGGCATGATCGCGAAGCCGGGCCGGTCCACCAGTCCGGCGATATTGTCGGGGGTGGAGGTGGCGAAGTTGTCGAGCGCGACCACGGACGCGCCCGCGTCGAGCAGCTGTTCGCACAGGTGCGAGCCGACGAAACCGGCGCCGCCGGTCACCAGCACCCGCCGGGGGCGCCCGGCCCGGTGGCCACTCGCCCACCCGTCCGGGGCGGGTACCGGATCCGGCGCGCGCGTCGTCACCGCGCCTCCTCCCGGCCGGTTTCGGTGCGTACGGCCGCGGCGGCCACCCGGCGATACGCCCGCAGGGTCTCCGCGGTGATCCGCTCCCACGAGTAACGCGCCCGGACCCGTTCGCGCCCGGCGCGTCCGAAGTTCGCCCTGGTCCGCGGCGCGTTCAGCAGGCCGCCGACCGCGTCGGCCAGTTCGCCGGTGTCCCGCGGTGTCACCAGCCTGCCGGTGACACCGTCGACGACGGTATCGGTGAGCCCGCCGACCGCGGCGGCCACCACGGGTACCCCGCAGGCCATCGCTTCCAGCGGGGTGATGCCGAAAGGTTCGTACCAGGGGGTGCACACGGCCACATCCGCCGACCTCAGCAGCGGCGCCATCTCCGTCCGCGGTACCTGGCCCAGCAGATGCACCCGGTCGGCCACCCCGAGTTCGCCGGCCAGCGCCGAGAGCCGTTGTGCTTCGGGGTCGTCGGCGAGTCGCCCGTCGTCGGGTCCGCCGACCAGCACGAGTTCGGTATCGCGCAGCCGGGCCACCGCGGTGATCGCGATATCGAAACCCTTGCGCGGCACCAGCCTGCCCACGCTGACGATCCGATGCCGGGCCGACCTGGCGGCGCACGGACCGTCCGGGGTGAACCGATCGAGGTCCACACCGCACGGGATCACCGAGGTGCGGGTCCGCGGCAGTCCCATCCGGACCAGTTCGAACACTTCGTCGGTACATGTGGCGATGACGCGGTCGGCCCGGGCGGCGATGCCCTGTTCCAGCCCCACCCGCGCCGGTGGACTGGTGTCGGCGGCGCCCTGGTATCGGCGTTTGACCACGCCGAGCGCGTGAAAGGTCTGGAGTACCGGAATGCCGAGCCCGGGTGCGGCCGCGAGCGTCGCGAGACCGGACATCCAGAAGTGGGCGTGGGCCACATCGGGAGGCTCCCGCTGCCAGTCCTGCCGGAGGAACTCCCCGAATTCGTCCATGAACGGGAGCAGTTCGTCCTTCGGCAGTATCTCCGGCGGGCCGGCCGGCACGCGGGTCACGCGATACCCCTGTCCGGTCCGCACGGTGGTGGGTGCGGCGGCGTCTTCGCGCCGGGTGTAGACGGTGACATCGTGTCCGCGCCGGGACATCCCGGCGGCGAGTTCGGCGACATGGACGTTCTGGCCACCGGCGTCGACGCCGCCGAGCGCGGCCAGCGGACTGGCGTGTTCGGATACCATCGCGATCTTCAAGGTGGCGCCCCTTTCCGATCCCTATGCGGTGATCTCGGCGAGCAGACCGTCCCAGCGGCGCAGGAAGGTATCGAGACCGTAGTGCTCCAGTGCGTACTGCCGTCCCGATTTCCCGGCGAGCACCGCCAGATCGGGTTCGTGGAGGAACTCGTGGAACCGCGCGGTGAGTACCGCGATATCGGTGGACAGCGCTCCCGCCTCCGGGGGGACCGCGCGGACTGCCTCGGTGGTCGCCAACGCGACCACCGGCATGCCCAGCTGCATGGCTTCGAGCAGGGACAGGCCGAGGGAGGTCCACCGCGCGGTGTGCAGATACACACGCCGCCGCGCCATCTCCTCGTGCAGGGCGGCCTGGCCGAGATCGGCGATACCGCGCACGGGGTGCGCGGTGGGGCTTTCCGTGGTGAATTCGGCGACGCCGATACCGTACAGATCGACCGGGCCGGCCCTGGCGAAGGCGGGCAGCAGATCGGTTCCGGTGATCCGCCCACGCCGGATCGGTTCGTTGATCAGGGCGACACCGTGCGGGATCTCGCCGGTGTAGCGCGCGCCAGGATCGACGATGCCGTGCGGGACGACCCGCGTGGGTGCGCGTCCGTTGTCCCACATCAGATCGTTGAAATGGGTGACGTGCACCAGCGGGATATCGGCGCGGTCGGCCAGCGGATGGCGGGTGGTGGCGGCATGCGGGCGCGGGGTGTTGTGCTCGACGTACACCGCCGGGATATCGACACCAGGGCGACGGCCGAGCCAGCGTTCGACCAGACCGATCTCCTCGGGACGCTGTAGCACCACGACATCGGGTTCGGTCTTCCGCAGCTCCCCGGCCGGAATCTCCCGGGCGGACGGCCACTCGCGCCCGCAACGGCCCCGGCCCCACGGCCCGCCGCCCTCCACCACCGGCAGCAGATAGCGATGTCTTCCCCGGACGAACGAACTGGTCCACGAGCCGTGCACGTGCCAGAGCAGAATGTCGAGCCGGTTCGCCGTCTCCGCCATGCGCTGGCTCTTACCTGTTCGAGCCGGTTCAAACACGAGCGCGGGTAAAGCGGTGATCTACCGGGCGGCGCGGCGTGGCGACTCGCCGAGCCGGGTTTGAACCGCCGGTGCCGGGCAAAGCGCGCCGGTATGAGCCGATCGAGCACCGTCACAGAACCCACGCGGTCGCCGGTGACCGCGACGATCGAAATCCACGATCCCGCCACCGGGGCCGCTGTCGGCACGGTGCCCGTGACCGGCGCCGCCGAACTCGACCGGCGGGTCGCCTCGGCCGGCCGGGCCCAATCCGGGTGGGCGCGTACCCCGGTCGGCGAACGTGCCGCGGCATTACGCGCGGGCGCCGGTCTGCTGCGCGAATACGTCGCCGAACTCGCCGCGACCGCCGAGGCCGAAACCGGTCGCCCGTGCGCCGAGGGCGCCGAGGGCATCGCGGCCGGCGCCGCGACCCTGGAGCAGTACGCCGAGCTGGGCCCGGTGCATCGCGGAAAAAGCCTGCAGGGCGATATCGACGCGACCGACTTCATGGTCTGGGAGCCGCGTGGCGTCGTCGTCGCGCTGACGCCGTGGAACGATCCGGTCGCGGTGTCGTGCGGACTGATCGGCGCCGCCCTGGTCACCGGCAATACGGTGGTGTACAAGCCGAGCGAGCGGGCGCCGCACACCGGCGCGCTGCTGGGCGAGCTCCTCGCCCGGGCGCTACCCGAGGGCGTGCTGCAGACAGTGCAGGGCGGCGGCGCCGTCGGTGCCGCGCTGGCCGCCCGGGCCGATGTGGATGTCGTCGCGCATGTCGGCAGTACCGCCACCGGACGGTCGATCGCGCGCAGTACAGCCGTGACCGGCGCGAAGGCATTGCTGGAGAACGGTGGGAACGACGCCCTGGTGGTCGACGCCGGGGTGGACCCCGGCTGGGCCGCGGAGCAGGCCGCGCTCGGCGCGTTCGCGAACTCGGGCCAGATCTGTGTATCGGTCGAGCGGATCTTCGTCCACGAGGCGATCGCGCGGCCGTTCCTCGCCGCGCTGGTGGCGGCGGCCGAATCCCGGACCCTGGCGCCGCTCGTCGACCGGCGCCATCGCGACCTGGTCCACGCGCAGGTGGACGAGGCAGTGGCCGCCGGAGCCGAATGCGCGACGGGCGGCGCGGTGCCCGACGGCGCCGGGGCGCACTACCCGGCCACTGTGCTGGCCGGCTGTACACCGGATATGCGCATCATGCGCGAGGAGACCTTCGGTCCGGTCGCGCCGGTGTGCCGGGTCGAATCGTTCGACCGGGGTCTCGCGGAAGCGGCCCGGGACGAGTACGGGCTGGCCGCGACGGTGCTGACGTCGTCGCTGCCGCATGCCCAGCGTGCCTGGCGGGAGCTCCCGGTCGGCACGGTGAAGATCAACGCGGTATTCGGCGGCGCGCCGGGCGGCGCGGCGCACCCCCGCGGCGCCAGCGGTACCGGCTACGGGTACGGACCTGAACTGCTGGACGAGATGACGCAGACCAAGGTCGTCCACCTGAACTCCGCGCCCCGGTGAATCCGGTGGCCGCCGCCCCGGACGTACCCACGGCGCCGCCCGCCCCGCCGGGCCGGACAGAGCGGGCGCCGACCACGCGGGTACTGGTGACCGGCTGGTCCAGTTTCGTGCACGGCGAGGCGACGGCCGGGGATGTGCTGAGCATGCGTCATGTGAGCGAGAGCCTCACCGCCGCCGGGATACCGCACGATACGGCGTGGAGCCCGCGGTTCCGGGCCGAGGGAATGCATCTCGACGACGCCGACGCCGGCCGCTACTCGCATCTCGTCTTCGTCTGCGGGCCGATCCACGGCGAGCAGGTCCGCTCGTTGCACGAACGGTACGCGGACTGCCGGCGTATCGCGGTCGGGGTCACCGTGGTGGACCCGGCCGACGCGGCGGTCACCGGTTTCCACCGGGTGCTGGCCCGCGACGATCGCACCACCAGCCGGCCCGATCTCTCGGTGTCGGCGACCACCGCCTGTGTCGCGGTGGCGGGTGTGGTGCTCGCGCCCGGACAGACCGAATACGGTGCCGCGCGCCGGCATCGCCCGGTGCACGAGGCGCTCGGGCGCTGGCTGGGCGGCCTGGACTGCGCCCGGGTACCACTCGATACCCGGCTGGCCACCGACGACTGGCATCACTGCGCCACCCCCGACCAGCTCGCGTCGGTCTTCGCCCGCCTCGACGCCGTCGTCACGACCCGGCTGCACGGTCTGGTGTTCGCGCTGCGCGCCGGAATCCCGGTGCTGGCGGTGGATCCGGTCGCGGGCGGCGGGAAGGTCACGGCCCAGGCGACGGCGCTGGGCTGGCCCGCGCTCGTGGCCGCGGAACGGGTCGCGGACCCGGATACGCTGGACCACTGGTGGACGTGGTGTCTGTCGCCGTCCGGGCGGGAGCGGGCGCGACGGCAGAATCTGCCCGCGGCCGATGCGCTGACCGGCGAGCTGCTCGGCGAGCTGCGCGGGGAAGGGCCGGCATGAACGCGCCCGGCGGCACCCCGAAGACCACGGTCGTTGTCGCTACCCGCAATCGGGCCGGGGAGCTGACCCGCACCCTGACCGAATTGTGCACGCTGCGGCCGCAACCGCCGATCGTGGTGCTGGACAACGCCTCCGACGACGACACCACCGGACGAGCCCGGAGCTTTCCGGGGGTGAAGGTCATCCGGCTGCACCGCAATCTCGGAGCGGCGGCGCGCAATCTCGGCGTCGCCGTCGCCCGGACCCCGTATATCGCGTTCAGCGACGACGATTCGTGGTGGGCCGCTGACGCGCTCACCGAAGCCGAACGGGTCCTCGACCGCTGTCCGCGACTCGGTCTCGTCGCGGGACGCACGCTGGTGGGTGGCGACCACCGCGACGATCCGGTGAACGAGCGGATGGCGGCCAGCCCGCTGGGGCATACCGCCGAACTGCCCGGCCCCTCGGTGCTCGGCTTCCTGGCCTGCGCCGCGATCGTGCGGCGGGACGCGTACCGGGAGGCGGCCGGCTTCAATGCGCTGCTGCATTTCGGCGCCGAAGAGCGTTTGCTGGCATTGGATCTGGCGGCGCGCGGCTGGCATCTGTGCTACGTGCCCGCGGTGCGGGCCCATCACCACCCCTCCACGCACCGTCCGCCGCCGGCGTGGCGCCGCCGGGCCGAACAGCGCAACAACGCGTTGATCACCTGGATGCGGCGTCCGATCCGGCAGTGCGCGGCCGAAACCGTCCGGCTGCTCGGCCGGACCGCCTATGAGCCCGGGGCGTGGCTCGCGGTCGCGGGCGTGATCCGCCGGCTGCCGTGGGCGCTGGCACAGCGACGCCGGCTACCGCCGGATGTGGAGAGCCGGGCCAGAATCCTCGAACTCGCCGACGGAAGGAAATGAGCCGATGGCCACCGATCGGATGACGGTCGTCATCATCACCCGCGACCGGCGTAACCAGCTGCTGGAAACGCTGGCGCATATGACGACCCTGCCCGACGCGGCGCCGATCATCCTGGTCGACAACGCGTCCTCCGACGGCACCGCGGACGCCGTGGCCGACCGGTTCCCCTCGGTGGAACTCGTCCGCGCGTCCGAGAATCTCGGCGCGGTGGCCCGCAATATCGCGGTCCGGCGGGCGCGCACACCCTACGTGGCGTTCTGCGATGACGATACGCAGTGGCAGCCGGGCGCGCTGACCCGCGCCGCGGACCTGCTCGACGCATACCCGGGGCTGGGCTCGGTGACCGGGCGCTGTCTCGTCGCGCCCGACCTGCGCGAGGACCCGATCACACCGGAACTGCGTGATTCCCCGGTCGCCGGCCCGGATTGGCTTCCGGGGCCGGCGCTGCTCGGCATCATGGCGGGTCTGTCCGCCTTCCGCGTCAGCGCGTTCACCGAGGTCGGTGGTTTCTCGCCGCGGCTGTGGTTCGGCGGGGAGGAGGAGTTGCTCGCACTGGATCTCGCGGCACACGGCTGGTGGATGTGCTGGATTCCGGACATGGTCATCCACCACGCCCCGTCCGAAAAAAGGGATTCGACGCGTCGCCGCGGCCTCGGGATCCGGAACACCCTGTGGACGTTGTGGTTGCGCCGCCCGGTGCGCAGTGCGGCCCGCCGGACCGCGGTGGTGCTCGGTTCCGCTCCGGCCGACCGGGCGACCGCCGCGGCCGTGCTGGAGACATTGCGCGGACTGCCCTGGGTGCTCCGGGAGCGCAAGGTCGTGCCGCCGGGTGTGGAGGAAGGCCTGGTCCGGCTGGAGGAGTCGCAACGCCGCTCCCCGGCTCGCCGCTACGTGGGCTGAGCTCCCGGCGCCGGGGATCTCATCGGCAGACGAGCCGGAGGGGTTCGGGGTGGCGCCCCGGCTTGTGCCCGAGTCCGCCCAGGATGAGGTGCTCCTCGGGTGCCGCGGCGCGGACCGGCGGCCCTTGCGGCCACCATTCGTCCAGCGGGGTCAGTCCCGGCTCCACCAGGTCCAGCGAGCCGAAGAGCGCGCGGATGTGCTCCGGGCTCCGGTACCGTCCCGAGCCGAATCCCTCCTGCGCATGCGCCCGTTCGAGCTCCCGCGCCAGCTTGTGTAGTTCGGGACGAGCCTGACCGGGATCGCAGTAATGCGTGATCGCCACGTACGAGCCGGCCGGGAGCAGATCGATGTAGCGGGCCACGATGCCCGCCGGATCGTGGTCGTCGGCGAGGTGGTGCAGGACCGCGCCCAGCAGGACCGCGACCGGCTGCCGCAGGTCCAGGTGGCGGCCCGCCTTCTCCAGTGTCGCCGCGGGATCGGTGAGGTCGCCGGGGAGGTAATGGGTGTTCTCGTTGCGCTCCAGCATCGCCCGGCCGTGGGCGACGCAGAGCGGGTCGTGGTCGATGTACACGAACTCCACGTCGCCGCGCCCGCATTCCTGTGCGACGACATGGAGGGGATCGCGGGTGGGCAGTCCGGCGCCGAGATCCAGGAACTGCCGGACCCCGGCACCCTCGGCCAGCGATCGCACGGCACGGGTCAGCCAGCGCCGGTTCGTGACGTGCACATCGCCTTGCCGGGGCGCTATTCGCCGAATCCGCTCGAAGGCCGCACGGTCCACCGCGTAGTTGTCCTTGCCGCCCAGGCTGTAGTCGTAGGCCCGGGGGATGCTGGGCCGGTCGGTGTCCGCGCCGACCGGCTGGACACCGAGCGAGAGGGCGGTATCGATCGTCATCGCGCCTCCATCACATACCGAACGGTCGCCCTCCAGGGGCCCTTTCGAATGTAACACGGCAACACTATTTATGGTTGTGTTGCCAACGGCGGCCGATGATTACACCGTGGCCGACGTACACGCCCACCTCCCACATCGTGGGCTTGTCGCCCCGTGAACTCGGCCACGCTTGGTGGGACACCGTGTCAACGAAGAAGATCCCTTCCCGGTTCCGGAGATCTCCGACCGCAGGTACCGCCGGATCGGCACCGGCCGTAGCCTTCCGGAGCCGGCCCGTTCCGGCATGGTGCAGATTCGTGCGAAGGGAACCATAGTTCCGGCCCGACTTGTGGATTGTGCTCAACGGCTTCGACGAACGCAGAGTGATGCGGGCCACGGTGATCACCGGCCTCATCGGGTTGATCGCACTCGCCATCGCCGGGTACGCCGCGGTCTACACCTGGCCGGAGCGAGCAGAGTCGCGCCGGCGCGGAGCCGCCGCGCACCGGAATCACGAAGGTCGTCGAGGCCGGTGACCGGGTACTCGGGATACTCAGGAACCTGAGCCGCCCCGGAACGACTGTGCCGCACCAGGTTGCCGATTCCGGGCGAGTAGTGGGAATGTGGCGGTCCGGAACGACGGCTCTGTTCGAGTGGCGGGAGTGTCCGGCATGAATCATCGCCGGGAAATCGCGCGGTACGGGCCGGCGGCGCAGAGGAGGCGGGACACTGGAGAAGTGTCCATCAAAACGCTGTCGTCCAGGGTCGTCTACCGGAATCCGTGGTTGTCGCTGCGCGAGGACCGGATCGAGCACGCGGACGGATCGCCCGGGCTCTACTCGGTGATCGACAAACCCGATTTCGCGCTCGTCATCCCGTGGGAGGAAGGCGGGTTCCACCTCGTGGAACAGTACCGCTATCCCGTGCGGGCCCGGTCCTGGGAGTTCCCGTCCGGGGCCTTCCCCGAGGGAGTGACCGGCAGCCCGGAGGAACTGGCCGCGGCCGAACTCGCCGAGGAGACCGGATTCACGGCGGGCCGGCTGGAACGGCTCGGCCGGTTGCACTGCGCGAACGCGATGACCGGGGAGGGCTGTCACGTGTTCCTCGCCACCGAGCTGACGCCCGGCGCACCGAACCGCGAGCACACCGAACAGGATATGCGCCAGCAGTGGTTCCCCGAATCGGAGGTGGAGGCGATGCTGCGCAGCGGGGTGCTCACCGACGGCCCGTCCATGGCGGCCTACCTGCTGCTTAAACTCCGCCGGTAGCCGCCGCGCGGGCCGGCACCGGCCGCACGACCCACCAGGCGACGGTGGTCCATATCGATGCCAGCAGGAGTGAGCCGAGGAGGTCGGTGGGGTGGTGTGCACCGGCATACAGCCGCTGTGCCGCCACCAGGGCGGGGATCAGGATCAGTGTGGTGGCGAGCAGCCGGTACGGCCTCCTGCGGGTGGAACACCACAGCAGCGCGGCGCTGCCCGCGTACAGAGTCAGGGACGCGGCCAGGTGTCCGGAGGGAAAGCTCGAGGTCGGCGGCAGGGCGGGGTCGAGCGGGGTGACGTCCGGGCGTGGGCGGTCGACGATCGCGGAGGTGGTGAGAAACAGCATGACCTCGCCCAGCAGCGCGACGCCGAGGAACAGTACCGGTCGCCGGCTGCGCTGGACCGCCACCGCGAGTACGGCGATGACCAGGGCGACGGTGATGACCGCGGTGGTGTTGCCGATCTCGCCGAACACGTCGAGCACGGAGGTGAGCGTGGGACCGCGGTGCGCGGCCAGTGCGGCCACGACACTGTGATCCCAACGGGCGACCGGGTTGCCGGTTCCGGCAGCGCGTACCAGCTTGCCCATCCCGATGAGCAGCCCCACGAGCAGCACCCACGCGACCGTCAGTTCGCCGAACCCGCGCCAGGGGTGGGGCATCGTGGGGGCGTGCCGTTCCGGGACCGGCCGCAGGTCGTCTCGCTCGTCCGGCCCTACATCGCCGGGCAGCGGACCTGCGCCGCCGAGTCCGGTGTCACCACGCCAGCGGTGGAACGCGACGGTGATCGCGGCGAGCCACAGTGAACCGAGCAGCCAGCCCGCGAGGACATCGGTGAGGTAGTGCACGCCCAGCGCTATCCGGCTGAGCCCGACAGCCGCCACGAGCAGGACCGTGCACCCGGAGATCACGCGCCGCGCTCTCGTGTGCAGGACGGGGGCGAAAACGAGTAGGAGAATGCCGTAGCACACCAGGGAACTCATGGCGTGCCCGCTGGGGAAGCTCCATCCGTCCGTACGGTAGACCGGAGTTTCCACCACCGGCCGGAGCCGCGCGACGAGCTCTTTGACGACGGGGTTGAGGATCAATCCGCCCGCGCCGGTGAGCATCACGAGAACGGCCGGCCGCGGGAGACGACGCAGGAGCAGCCACAGCACACCCACGGCGAGTACTCCGCCCAACGTGACTGTCGCGCCGAGATCGGTGACGGCGAAGAGGATCTCGCGCAGGACCGGGTGTTCGGCGACGACTGCGGTCACCCGATCGGCGACCGCTTGATCCGCCGTCTGCAACGGTTGCCACCGCACCCGGACCAGCGCTGTGAGCACTCCGAACCCGATACCGGCGCCTACTGTCGCGAGCAATGCCGCGACGCTCCGGACGGCGAACCGTTCGGCCGCCGCGCTGGGCCGAGCCGCGTCGCCGGGCTGTTCGACGCCCGTCGCGGCCTCTTCGTCGCGCCGGTCCACAGACAACGCAACACCTCCTGCTGTTCGGGTGACGCCCCGGTCGTGCCACGTGATCGTGTGGCCGGCCACCGGGAACTGTTCGTTCGGATGTAGTCGGTTGTCCAGGAGTTCCCCCGAACAGCAGCCGCAATCGGTTTGTTGCCGACGCAGGTCTGCTGCGCGGGCGGGTCTGTCTCCGGCACACTGGAACGGGTGCGGGTCGGGACGTCACTCGGAAAGGACGCAATCGTGCGTAATGCTGTTCGCGGCGGAATTCTCGCCGCTTTTCTCTTGGCGGTTCCCCTCGCCACCGCGACTTCGTCGCCGGCGCTACCGCTCGAGCCCGGGGTGACCGAGCAGCAGAACGCCGCCGCGCGGACCGCCCTCGTGTGCACTATGCAGTTTCCGCCGACCCTGCCCTGTTTCCTGGCGTCCCTGTCGGCCGCGTGACGCGGTGGCCCGCTCAGGAGATGACGAGTACGGACTGCCTCGGTGGCCCCGGCTGTGTCGTCGAGGATATCGCGGCGCTGCTCCAGGCCGGGGACACCGCGGTAGTCGGTGACGACTGAGATCAGCGTGTGCGGTGGCTGCGATTCGAGCCGCTCCAGGCACAGGCCGTAGGGCGGCGGGCGCGAACTCATCGGTCCAGCGTCGCGCGCCGGGTATCACCGGTTCAACGGCAAACTGCTGGTCCGCGGCCCACACCGCCCCGACCGGGTAGGCGATTGGCTCAATGCCGGGGCGGCGGTCGACCCGATCACCCTCGGATGCCCGTTACGGCACGCCTGGTCAGGACAGTTGCGCGAGATCCCGGTCGACAATTCCCGGGAGCGGGTACACAGCCTCACCGAATACCTCTCCCACCCGGCCGTCGCGCAGGCCGTTCACAGCGGTATCGCGGCGACGGTGTGAGAAGGGCCGGAACAAGCGCGGGAGGGGGGTGAGTCCGGCCGGGCCCGCATTTCCGGGCGGGCTGCCCCGCGTGCGAACAACATCTTCGAAACATCTCTGGGAGGACAGATGAAATACGTGGTTTCGTGGACGTATCCAGGCAACGACCTCGAAACCAGGAGGAAGTATGACCACAGTGCGTGACATCATGCATCCGGCAGTGGTGAGCATCGGCGTGCGGGACACCATGGCCACCGCCGCCCAGCAGATGCGGCAGCGCGATGTAGGCGCTCTGCCGATCTGCGACGGCGAGGGGCGGCCGGTCGGGATCGTCACCGACCGGGACATCGTGGTGAACTGTGTGGCTCTCGGCCACAACCCGGCGACCTCCACCGCCGGAGAATTCGCCCAGGCCGACGAATTGCATACGACGGCCGCCGACATCGACGTGGCCGACGCGCTGTCGACGATGCAGCGGTATCAGCTGCGGCGGCTGCCGGTGACCGAGGAGGGGTGCCTGATCGGGATCGTCACCGAGGCCGATATCGCGCGGCATCTGCCCGCGGCGACGACGGGCGAATTCGTCGAGCAGGTCTGCGAGCAGCAGTTGCCGCTCCGGGCGGAGCCTCCGGCGACCTGATCCGGCGCCGCCGCGCGCCGGACCCGGCCGGGTTTCAGTCCGCCGGGGCGACCGCATACAGGCGGTAGGTGCCGCGAAACCCTTTGAGTTCGGCTTCGCGGGTGGCGGCGACGGCGATATCCGGGGCAGCGGCCATGGCGTCGCGTACTTCCTCGCTGACCAGGACTTCGCCGCCGTGCGCCTGACCGGCGACCCGGGCGGCCATGGCCACATTCCGTCCGAAGAGGTCGTCGCCGCGCCGCACCGATCTGCCCAGGTGGATACCGATACGCACCCGCACACCGCCCGCGGGCCGGGCGATGGTGCCGATCGCCGCCTGGACTTCGAGGCCGCACCGTACCGCCTGCTCGGCGTCGCCGAAGGCGATCATGAAGCCGTCTCCCTGGCTTTTCACGATATGACCGCCGCGCGCCGCGACGGATCTGCGGATCAGCCGATCGTGGCGGCCGAGCAGCGCGACCCAGGCCCGGTCACCCAGTCGTTCGTTGAGCGCGGTCGATCCCTCGATATCGGAGAAGGCGATCACGACATCGCCCTCGGCGGTCAGCCGCGCCAGATCGGGGCGTTCGACCTGTGCCCAGCCGGCCAGGTCCTCGATCGAGCTGAGTACCGCCGCGCGAAAACCTCTCGTGCACACGAGGCTCGCGGTCTTCACCGCTTCCCGCCCGTGGTTCATCAACAGCTGTCGCGTGTCCGGTCTGCGCTGGAGTTCCGCCACTTCCTGGCGGCTGCGCACCAGCAGCCGCCACAGCACGATCAGGTCGGCGGCCTCCTCGACGACGGCCGCGGCGAGTTGGTCGGCCAGTTCCGGGGAGGGGGCCTCCAGCACGCGGCCGAGCAGGTGGGTCCGGCGCTCACCGGCGGTTGCAGTTTTACTGATATGGATGTGGGCTCGGATGCTGCCGTCGGCTCCGGGCACGCGTCGGCAATGGAGGTCGAGGTCAGTGCCGACGAGTAGTCCTTACGCAACTCGGCAACTGGAGATCGCCGGGATATCCGCGGTCGGGCATCTGCACCGCAGCCGGCGGTTTTCCCAGCAATTACTGGACCATCCGGCCCCGGACGAGGACGGCGTCGAACCGGCGGCGCCGATGCCGTGCGGGGTGGGGCGGCACGACGCGGCCGAGGTGGTCACCGGATGCCTGGACCTGGTGGCCGCGGCGCTACGGGACGGCGGCGTGGGGGAGGTGCCCGCACCACTGCATCGGAAGATCGGGGATTGGGCCGCGGAGGGCGTGGCATCGGAGGCGGTGCAGCATTCGATCCTGCGTGAGTGATATGCCGCTGGCCCGGCTCAGCACTCAGCGGTCGCCGGCGAGTACCGGGACCAGACGGGCGAGCCCCTCGGCCCCGTGGCCGGCCGCCAGCGCGCGCCGGAAGACCTCGCCCGTGGCGTCGAGTACGCCGGTGTCGATGCCGTGGCGCGCGATCACTTCGCGGAGTGTGGTGAACGCGGTGTAGGCCGAGGAAATGGAGGTGTCGTCGCCGGGATAGTGCCCGGCTTCGACCTGTGCGGCGGTTTGCGCCGCCATATCGGGCAGTAGCGAGACCACGGCGGGTGTGAACGGGACGAGTTCGCTGCCTTTGATCCCTTCGGCCTCGGCGAGTGCCCCAGGACCGCGACGGGTGTACGTGGTTCGCCGGACATGCTGCCTCCTGATTGTTTGAAGAATTTCCAACAATAATTGTTGTATGATTCTCAAACTGTCAAGAGCTGAAGGGAGAACCGCTCATGCCCGCCGAGTTGTCGCACCCGGATACCGCCGACCTCGAGCTGGCGGCGATCATGCACGCGCTGTCCGACCCGATCCGGCTCCAACTGGTGGCCTGCCTGGCCGCGGACGAGGGCGAGAACTGCGGCGAACTCAGTCAGAACATCGAATTGCACAAGTCCACGCTTTCGCATCACTACCGGGTCCTGCGCGAAGCAGGTATCACCCGGACGACGGTCTCCGGACGCACCAGGGTGATGCGCCTGCGCTCCGCGGATCTGCAGGCCCGGTTCCCGGGGTTGCTCGACGTGGTGTTCCGCGCTCTGGCCGATCTCGTCGAGGACGACGAGAAGTGGACCGGCTCGCCCGAGGACCGCGCGAAACTGCTCGCGGCGCTGAAACGGCCCGTGGCCGCGCACTGACCGGACTCGGGGATACCCGCCATCGCCGGTCCCGTCCTCGGCGGTTCCCCGTGCCGGGGCGGAGTCCGGCAGACTGCACGCCATGAAATACAGCGCCGGAGTTCTGCTGTTTCGTCGTGGGCCGGAGATACACGTGCTGCTGGGGCATATGGGCGGGCCGCTGTGGGCGCGTAAGGATTCGGGAGCGTGGTCGATCCCCAAGGGCGAGTACGAGCCGGAGACCGAGGAAGCCCGCGCCGCCGCCGGTCGCGAATTCGACGAGGAATTGGGAGTGCCGGTGCCCGACGGGGAGTGGATCGCGCTGGGTGAAGTGCACTACGGCAGCGGGCGGAGCAAGAAGCAGGTCACGGTGTGGGCGGTCGAGGGCGAGCTCGATCCGGCTCGGGTGATACCGGGGACATTCGAGATGGAATGGCCACCGCGGTCGGGCGAGTACCGCGCTTTCCCCGAGGTCGATCGGGTCGAATGGTTCGATCTGACCACCGCGCACGACAAACTGACCACCGGCCAGCGGCCATTGCTGACCCGGCTTGCCGAGCGACTTCACTGACAATCGTCGGCTCGGCAGTGCATATTGCGGTACGGCTCGGTCCGTCCGGGCCTCGTTACAGCCGGGTGCCGATTCAGGCGACCACGGCGAGCAGGGTCGTCGCCGACTCTGTCAGTCCTGGGTCACCATGCAGTTCGGAGCGTTGACGTGCCTCCGCAACGGTGATTCCACGACTGGCCGGCCGCCAGACCGTGTCCTGGTCCATGCATACGACCGCGGCCGGCTCCTCGGCCCGAGCCGCCGTCAGATCCCAAACAGATGCCGGGGCCGACGCCCCAGGGACGACCACGACCAGTGCTCGGATCGAACCGGTTGTCATCACGCCACCCGGTCACCACGCCCCCGGCCGAGACCGTACCGGAAACCGCTCCCACCTGGCCTGGAGCACGGGTCCGCACAGCTGCCCCGCCCGTTCGATCGCCTACCTCATCGCCCAAGACGCGATCGATCATCTCCTGGACGCACTTCCCGATATGGAACTGGCGTGTCCGGTCACGGAATTGCGGTGGCGTCCCGGACCGTTCCACCGGGCATTGACCGCCCTGCCGGTCACCTTCCGGCCCGCGGCGCCGGTGGCCCTTCCGTAGACGCCCGGAGATGATCACGAACTCGCTGGCCGCCCACCAACTCATCACCCTCTACCAAATGAAATATCCGCAGCACCAGCTGAACTCGCCTACCGGCCGGACATCGGGGGAGACATCGGAGCCGCCCGCGACGAGGCAGCCGGTGCAGGTACCGGCGCCGGGCGCCGCGCGGCCGCCCCCGTGATCACTCGGTGGACAGCTGTTGCGTCAGTTGCTCCAGGCCACCCCTGATGAGCTGCCCGTACTCGTCGTCGCCGAGCGCGCCGATCGTCTCCCGCGCCCGCTGGAGATGCTCTCGGGCACGGTCGAGATCGCCCGGCTTGCGATAGCACTCGCCCACATCGAGGTGCAACGACGGATACAAACCGGACACCGAGAGCGTCACCCCGGCCTCCGCCGTCCGCTCGTCGGTGACCAGATCTGCGTGAACATCTCGTGCGCGGCCGCACGCTGCCCCTGGTGATGGTGCAGCGTGACCGCCTCGCCGATCCGGGTGAGCGTCGGGTCAGTGATCATCGGCGGGTTCCTTCATCGGATCGGCTCCTGAGCGGTGGCCGTACCGGTCTCGGAGGTGGTCGCCCCTGCCGGGAGTCAGCGGCAGCAGTGGGGGTCCAGGACAGTGCACAGGGCGGTGAGGGCGTCGCGGCGGGCCTGGTGCAGCACGCTCATCCCGTGGCGTTCGGAGTCGATGAACCCGGCCTTGCGCAGTTGGGCGAGGTGATGGCTGACAGTCGATTCGGACAACCCGACGGCCGCGGCGAGGTCGCCGCCGGTGCGGCCGGTGTCCGGGTCGGCGAGCAGTAGGGAGATGAGCTTGACCCGGGCCGGGTCGGCGAGCGCTTTGAGCCGGAGTGCGACGTGCAGTGCCGCGTCGTCGTCGACCGGGCCGGCGGCCACGGGGGCGCAGCAGACGGGAGCGGTGATATCGATGACGGGCAGCGCTTTCGGCATGTACCCGATCCTACCCGCGCTTATTGACTTATGTCGAAAAGGTGGCAGACTGGTCGCCGTCAGCTATTCGATATATGTCACACAGGTGGTGGTCATGATGTCCCGGATACAGCTCGCGCTCAACGTCGACGATCTGGACACCGCGGTCGGGTTCTACTCGACCCTGTTCGGCGCCGCACCGGCGAAGGTGAAACCGGGCTACGCGAACTTCGCGATCACCGAACCTCCGTTGAAGCTGGTGCTCATCGAGAACCCCGGCCATGGAGGCAGCCTCAATCACCTCGGTGTCGAGGTCGAGTCCTCGGCGAAGGTGCATTCCGAGATCGCCCGGCTGTCGGAGGCCGGGTTGTTCACCGAGGAGCAGATCGCGATGACGTGTTGTTTCGCCACCCAGGACAAGGTGTGGGTGACCGGGCCTGGTGAGGAGCGGTGGGAGGTCTACACGGTGCTGGCCGATTCGGATTCCTTCGGCACGGCTCCGGGGTTCGCCGAGGTCTCCGATGGGGAAGCGGTGCAGGCGTGCTGCGGTACCGACGGCCGCGGCGAGTCCGGGACCGCGTGCTGCGACCCGGCCGCCGGGGCTGCCCGATAACCGCGATGCCGGGGCGCGGGGCGGTGCGCGTGTGAGCACTGTAGTTCAGGCGCCGGCCCCGGGGTTGCCGATGCCGGTCCGGCTGCTGCCGGTCGGAAAGCGATGAACTTTCAAGATCCCCGCTCCGCGGAAAGGCACGTGGGACTGATCCGCGAAAAGTCACGCTAAGCGGTTTGGCTATCAATCCAGGCTTCGTGGCGAGCGCTACCGCAGATAAATTCCGGAGTCACCAGTACGGAACGGACCAGCGTTAACGACACGAAGTCCGCGGGTTCAGGTCGAAAACGATTCGAACCTGACGGTTCGGAGTTCGACTACTTCAGTACCCAGGCACGGACGATGACGGGGCGCGGCGGTAGCGGTGGTGATTCATCGGTTCGTGGTCGAGGTCTTCGGCGAGATCGGCCAGCAGCTGGCGGGGGTACTCCGGCAGCCCGAGCGCGTTCATACCACGCTCGCGGGCCTCTTCCCACGCCATCCCCGACAGCAGACGCGTGCGCGGGTCACGCCACTTCGAGGAGTGCTCGGCGAAGATGTTGCGGTGCTCGAGATGCCGATGGAACTGCTCGAGCAGGCACAACGTGTACGAGGCCCGGTCCACCGTCTCCTCCGGCCGGCCGTCCGGATACACCAGCCGCGACCAGCCCCCGCTCACCAGATCGTGATCAACCCGGCGAGCGTCCAGCCACCGCACGGAAAGGCCCCGGCCACGTTGCGGTGCAAACAAATCCGCCGGCTCCCGCACCGCCTTCAGCACCGCCACACCGTCGCCGACAGCGCCGAAGTCGATGTGCCGCACCATCGCCGGAAGGAAAGCCCGCACTGTGGCGAACCGGCCAGCGAGTTCCTCGAGCCGCTGGGAATCGAACTCCGGATCCGCTTGCGGCACCAGTTCATCGATCGCCGCGACCGCCGCCTGCAGTTCGGCCTTGCAGGTGTGGCGTACCTCGACCTCAGGTCGATCCGCTAAGATCGTAGTCGGGGGTGGCTGCCCTCGATGGAGTCTGCGGGCCAAGCCGAAGTCGTCATTCGCTAAACTGCTCCGGTAGTGTGTCCAGGCTCCATTTGCGGGAGTAGGGTCCAGCCTGTCGGATCCGTCGATTCGGAGGGAATCTCGTGGCTCGACGCATCGGTCGAGGATGTGTGATCTCGTGAACCGGTGGCAACCTGCCGACGAAGTCGCGAGATGGGCGGCCCAGCTGTCCGAGCAGTTGACTCGAGGGGCGGCGGAGGAGGCGCGGTCGGAAGCAGCAGCGGCACAACATATCCGAGATGTGATCGGTGGAGTAACGGGTGCCGAAGAGCGGGGCGAAGGGCTACTCGACAGGACATCGAGAACCTCTCTCGAAGGGAGGAATATTCGGGCCGTGATCCTTGGGGAAGACGACCACCGCAAGCCCCTGGGAATACATGACGATGCTGCTCGTGCGGGGGATACGACAATCGGCCCGCAGATCGACACACCTGCTCTCACCGACGATGACAGGTCCGCACTGCAGCGCTATGGGAGAACCTCCGGAGGGTTGAACTTCGCAATACGCCAGAACGATATGAGCCGCTACCAGCAACTGTTGCGCGACGACATCAACTCGGCCCTGAGCAAGCTGCCCGACTACAACAACAAATGGGTCGTACGTCGGGTCAACCTTTCACCCGAAGCGTTGGCCCGTTACCGGGACGATCCGGATCTGGTCGAGGCGGCATTCACCTCCGCGTCAAGGACGGACAAGGCCGCATTCGGCACCGACCGCATGAGCGGTATTCCTGTGGAGTTTCAGCTCTTGTCGAAGCACGGTAAGGACGTGAGTGCTTACACGGGTAGGCCTGAGGAGGAGGAGATACTGTTCCGAAGCCCCACGCCGTTCAGGACAATCGAGACCCCATATGTGGATCCGCAGACCGGGCGGACTGTGATTCGCAGGGTCGAGCTGTGACGAGCACGGCGTCGCGCCCTGGACCTGGGGTGAACCCGACACCGGAGCCGTGGCGGTCGACCCGCCAGAGTCCGGTGGCGACGCCAGAAGATGGTCATCCTGCCGCCCGCAGCACCCGGGGCCCCAGCAGGTGGGAATACCGGCGGGCCGAGGCCACCACACTCCGATGTCCAGTACGCATATGTTTTTGAACAACGAAGCTTGTACTGCGTCGGGCGCCGGGGGCAACGCGCGGCGCCTGCCCGCCAGCTGTACCTACTTCCACACCACGGCTTCCGGCGAAAAACCAACGGATATGGCGTAGTCGCAGCTGACCGCCGGTGAGGCCCGGTTCGGCCTTCGGTGGAGGCGGACTACTGGTTGGCTTGGCTCCCAACACTGTTGGTTGGTGTGGGAGGTCGGTTTCGTGGCGACGCGGGTGTTCGCGGATGAGGAGTTGGCGCGTCTGCGGGAGTCCGGCCATGGTGGCGGCGAGACCGAGGATGACGCTGACGCCGAGGATGCGCAGCATGGACCAGTTGAGTTCGAAGGCGAGAACCGCGGCGATGGCGGTGATCGCGAGGGCGATGGGCTGGATGCTGGTGAGGTCGGGGAGCTGAAGGTGCAGGGGTCCGGCGGTGAGGGCGTGGGTGTCGGTGAACAGGGTGTGGATGGTGAAGTAGAGGCCGAGGTTGGCGATGACGCCGACGACGGCGGCGGTGATGCCGGTCAGCGCAGTGGAGAGGGTGTGGTTGTGGCGGAGGCGTTCGACGTAGGGGGCGCCGAGCAGGATGAACAGGAAGCAGGGCACGAAGGTGACCCAGGTGGTGAGCAGGGAGCCGAGTATGCCTGCGGCCCAGGGGTTGAGGGTGCCGGGGTGGTGGTAGGCGCCGAGGAAAGCGACGAATTGTACGACCATGATCAGGGGGCCTGGGGTGGATTCGGCGAGGGCGAGGCCGCGGACCATGTCGGTGGGGGATAGCCAGCCGTAGACCTCGACGGCGCGTTGGGCGACGAAGGCCGGTATCGGATGCCGCGCAACCCGTCGCGGAAGCGACACCGTTCGATATGCGCGGGGTCGACCTCGGCCACCACGGTGGGGACTGCAGCGTCGAAACGATCCTGCACCGCCACGATCTCACCGATCCGGTGTTGTGGCGGATCGCCGAGATCGTGCACGAGGCCGATATCGACGACGAACGCTTCGACGCTCCCGAAGCACCCGGTCTGGACGCCTCTACGAGTACTACCGCCGTGAAACACTTCTCGGCCGCGAACCGGCCTGACCCCCTCATCGCCGAATGCGTTTCACCGGAAACCGATAGCGGTATCCGGTGGTCACAATTTCGCCCGCCCGTTCAGCGCCGGGCTTCGGGAACCGCGAACGAATCCAGCCCGAACCCGCGCAGGGTATCCACGAGCTTCTCGTACTGGAAGCGGTTGTAGGCCAGCGGTTGCAACAGCACCCGGTCGGGCAGGTGGTGCCATGCCCACCGCAGCAGCCGCACATAGATCGCAAATTCCCGATCGTGCCGCGGCTTCAGCTCGAAGCCGGTCAGCTCCTGCACCGCCGGATGCATGGCCTTGGACGAACACACCTGGATCACATGCCCGACCACCGGCCGGATCACCAGCCACAGCGGGGTCAGGGCCCGCCGGGCCGACCGCGACAACCTCGAGGTCGGCAACGGCAGCTTGGTCAGGGCCGCGAATTTCTCGACCAGAAATGGATTCTCGGCCAGTTCTCCGGTCGCCATGGTGTCGTAGTATTCCCGTGCCTCGGCCAGATCCGCGGGGAACTTGCCTGCCGCGCTGGGCAGTTCGAGATCCACGAAGGTCCCGCGCAGCAGCTGATAGGCGGCTTCCTCCTCCTCCGGCCGCAATTCCGTGCCGGTGCAGTAGGTGAAGGTATTGAGCACCACGAATATTCCGCTGACCGCGACCCATTTCCAGGTATGAGGAGTCAGCGCACTGTATTCCACCCCGCCGAATTCCGCCGAACCGGTACCACGCACATCACGATGCCGCAGTTTCAGCCATTCCGATTCGGCCCGGCGGTCGTCGGAATCACCCCACAGCGCGATCATCGCGGACGCACCACCGCGGATGGTGCGATCGGTGAAGTTCTCCTCGAACCGGCCGGTCCGGTCCACCGCGGCGGCGACCTGGGCCAGCGCCACCTCGTCGAAAGCGGCACCGGCGAAAGCACCGGCCAGCACACTGCCGGAATGTTTGCGGAACTCCTGTAGCACTTCGGGCCGGACCCGGGGGTCGGCGGCCTCGGTGGTGTGCGCAGTCGCGTGGGTCGTCATTTCGTCACCTCGTCACCTCGGACAGGAAGAAGAAATGATTTTCAGCTGAATTTTATCACCGCAGTTCCCGCAGTACTACGCCCGCGGCCGCCGAGCTCGCTGGATCCGGCGGCGAGCCGCCGAGCCGGCCCGCACCGCCGCGACTCGGGCACCGGGACCGCGGCCCGCCGCCGCACCCCCTGACCGATCATCGCCCGGAATTCCGGACCGGCTCGTCCCGGTCTCCGGCCCGAGCACATCCGCGGAACCGGCCTTTCCGCAACTCCGGCCGACGCGTTCACCGGCCGACGCCTTCGGGCCGGTCCGGGCATTCGAACGGATAGCGCGCGCGGAATTCCGCCGCCGCCTCGGCCATCGTGACGAACTCGACGCCGTCGAAGTCCGCCCAGCGGTCCAGCAGGCGTTCCAGCATGAGCAGTACCTGTGGCCGCCCGGATACGTCGGGATGCAGGGTGACCGGGATGACGGCGTAGTCCAGTTCCCGGTACACCCAGTCGAACTGGTCGTTCCACATCTGCTCGATCGCGCGCGGCGCGACGAACCCGTGCGAGTTGGGATGTGCCTTGATGAACATCATCGGCGGTAGGTCGTCGACGTACCAGTTGCCGCAGAACTCGACCAGGTCGATCTCGTGTCCGTGCACGAGCGGTTTCATCCAGTGTGCGGCAGGACCGGAGGTGTCGATGGGCGTCCAGGTGTCACCGACGCGGGCGTAGAAGGGAACGAAATCGTTGTAGTTCTGCGAATGGTCGTAGGAGAACTCGTAATCGGCGAGGATGGTCGCGGTGTGCTCGCTCATCTCCCACCACGGCGCGACATAGCCCAGCGGGCGGCGGCCACTGAGTTGTTCGATGAGTTCCACGCATCTGGACATGACATCGCGTTCCTGGTCGGGCGTGAGCGCTCGCGGGTTCTCGTGGCTGTACCCGTGGGCGCCGATCTCGTGTCCCGCCTCGACACACCGGCGTGCCTGCGCGGGAAAGGTCTCGATGGAATGCCCGGGCCAGAACCAGGTGGCCCGGATACCGCGGCGTTCGAACAGCCGCAGCAGGCGCGGTACACCGACCTCGCCGGCGAATACGCCCCGTTGCATATCGTTGGGCGAATCCTGGCCCCCGTAGGAACCGAGCCAGCCGGCGCAGGAATCGACGTCGATGCCGAGGGCCACCTGAATCTTTCTGTCCATCCGTTCAATTCCTTCCGGTGGTCGGTGCCACGCCGTCGTACGGTTCCGGCCGGACCCGCAGGGTGCCGCCCGGGACCGGGTCGGCGGCGGTGCCGGGCCGTGGCGGGGCGGGCCGGCTGGCGGGGGAACCGATTCCGGCGCGATGGGGGGCGTAGATTTCGTCGATGAGTTCGTGTAGGTCCCGCGGTTCGAGGTCGAGCCGCGGGGCGCCCGACGAACTCGTCGATATCTCGAACAGATCGTCGACCATCCGGGACAGCCGCCGGGTCTCCCGGCCGATGCGCTCGGCGTACCGGGCGATATCGGCCGGGTCGGCCGGCGCCCCGTGGTCGAGGGCCTCGGTCACGGCCCGGATCCCGCCGAGCGGGGTCCGCAGATCGTGGCTCACCCAGGCCACCAGTGCGCGCCGCGACTGTTCGGTGGCATGGACTTGTTCGCGAATCCGATTCTCCCGCGCCCTCTTCCGGGAACATGCCCGGCCGAGTAATACGGCGGCCGGTACGGTGACCGCGCCGACCAGCAGCAATACGATGGTGGTGCGCCCGAACTCGGCGGTGACCCTCAGCCCGCTCGCCCCGGTGATACCGGCCAGCGCGGCCAGGGTCGGGAGGAGCGCCAGTACCACCGCACTCGCGGTGAGCGAACGATCGCGGAGCGCGCGCAGCACCAGGGCGCCCGCTGTCACCACCGGCAGTGCGCAGGCCAGTGTGTAGCCGATGATCTCCGGCAGGTCATCGGGCACGAGTACGCACATGGATGCCTCACCAATTCGTCAGCAGCAGATGGACCAGCAGCAGTGCCCCGGTGGCCTGGACAGCGAGCCAGGGGCGAACGTGCCCACGCGGCAGGAACGCCGTCGCCGCGAGCAGCCACATATCGAACGGCAGCCAGATCCGTTCGGTTTCCGCCTTGCTCAACCCGCTGAGGTCGGCGGCGGCGACAGCGCAGACGGCGGCGGCGACCAGCAGCGCGGCCGGGTCGAGGGCCCGCAGCCGGGACGGCGCCAATGCCCGCGTGAGCGCCGCCGCCGTCGCGAGCCCGACCGCGCAGACCGTGGCGGCGAGATTGCCCCACCACCAGTACCCGAACGGGCGGGTGGCGGCGATCCCCTGGTAGTAGCGTTCGACCACCAGGTGATAGCCGTCGAGCCACCAGAATCCGGCGGCCGTGAAACCGGCCACCACGACCAGCGCGCCCAGCACGGCGGGCAGTAGCGGCCGCACCGTGCGGGCGCCGAGCAGCACCGCGACGGCGAGCAGGCCCATCAGGATCAGGCCGTAGTTCAGGTAGATCCCGACGCCGAACAGCACTCCGGCCGCCAACGCGGCCGGTATCGCGGTCCGGCGGGCCATGGGGGGATCGGGTCCCGGAACGGGCGGCTGGTCGGTCGTGGGCCCGGGCGCGCTCCCGGCGAGGTGGGCGGATCGCGCGCCCGCGGCGACGGCGAGCAGCGCCACCGCCCATGCTGTGACCCCGGCGAAGAGAGCGTCGCCGGATACCGCGATCCAGATGGCGGCCGGCGCGAGCACCAGAAACGGCAGCGCCCGGCGGGCCCGGTCCTCGGCGCCCAGAGCCCGCATCGCGACCGCTACCGCGATCGGCGCGCTGCAGCCCGCCAGCACGCAGATGATCCCCGCCCAGGTGGATCCACCCAGGCCTATCCGGTCGAGCACAACGAAGAACAGCAGCGCGCCGGGCGGGTGGCCGGAGACGTGCGTGGTCCAGGAGTCCGGTTGTCCGTCGACGATCCGGCCGGCGAACGAGTCCAGCATCGCCGGGATATCGGTGACTCCGGGCACCTCGGCCGGATATTCGTGGCCGTCGGCGAGCCGCGCGGTGAAACCCCGCCTCCACCCGTCCACCAGGGCGAGTGCGAACGCCCACACCACCGCGGTGAGGTAACCGACGGTGAGCAGCCGTCGCCAGGGGAGCCGGTCGGCCAGCGCCGGACCCCGGGCGACCACGGCCGCCGACAGCGCCAGTGCCGGGAGGGTGCCCCAGCCGATATGCGGCGAGCAGTGGCCGAAAATGGGCGCTGCCGCGGCGAACAGACTGCGCCGCCACGATTCGCCGGCCAGTTGCGGAACGGTGAACGCGACCGCCACCAACAGCGCCGCGCCCACCGCACCGAGTAGCTCGCCCCGGAACCGGGTGCGGGGTTCGGCGATCTCGATCAGCTCCGGCACAGAGGCCACCCTAGGCCGGTCCGGCCCGGTGACAGCGCATTCACCAGCGAATTCGGACACGACGTCATGGTTTTGTCACCGGATTTCCGCCGCTGTGGGCTTAGCGTGGCACCCATGCCGACAGAGCACCGCGAACCGGCCGGTGTCACCGTGGTGATCCCGTGCCGCAACGAAGCCGAGGCGTTGCCGGCAGTGCTGGCCGCGCTTCCGGCCGGATATCAGGCGATCGTCGTCGACAACGGGTCGACCGACGACACCGCCGCCGTCGCGATCGGATACGGCGCCCGGGTGGTCACCGAACCGCGCCCCGGTTACGGGGCCGCGGTGCAGGCCGGTATCGCCGCGGCCCGCACCGAACTGGTCGCCGTCCTCGACGGCGACGGATCGATGGACCCCGGGGAGCTACCCCGGCTGGTGGCCGAGATCCGTGCCGGCGCCGATCTCGCGGTGGGCCGCCGCCGGCCGGTGAGCGGCGGGGTCTGGCCGTGGCACACCCGGCTCGGCAACCGTGTCGTCGCCGGTCGGCTGCGCCGCCGCTACGGGCTGCCGGTGCACGATATAGGCGCCATGCGGGTCGCGGGCCGGGAGCGGCTGGAATCGCTGGGCCGATTGCACGACCGCTTCGGATATCCCCTGGAACTGCTCGTCCGCGCCGCCGCGGCGCAGTGGGATGTGCGCGAGGTCGATATCAGCTACCGGGCGCGCGCCGGTGGGCGGTCGAAGATATCGGGGACGGCGCGGGGGTCACTGCGGGCGACCCGTGATTTCCTGGCGGTCCTGCGGTGAACCGGGTCGCCGGGTCGCCCATCCCGGGACCGGACGGCGGCGGCCGCCCCGGCGGCGCGGCGGTGCCGGTGGCAGTGCTGGTGGTGGCCAAGGCGCCGATTGCCGGATACGCCAAGACCCGGCTGACCCCGCCGCTGACACCGGTGCAGGCCGCCCGGCTGGCGGCCGCCGCACTGCTGGACACCCTCGACGCGGTGCGCGCCTGTCCGGTCACCCACCGGGTGGTCGCGTTCACCGGCGATCTGGACGCCGCGGAGCTCGGCGGCGAGCTGGCGCGGAGCCTGGCCGATTTCGAAGTGGTTCCGCAGCGCGGCCCGGGTTTCGCGGTGCGGCTGGCCAACGCTCACGCCGACGCCGCGCGGGTGGGGCTGCCGGTATTGCAGATCGGGATGGACACGCCCCAGCTCGGCCCGCGAGTGCTCACCCACGCGGCCCGCACCCTGGTCTCCGGGGCCGACGCGTTGCTGGGCCCCGCCACCGACGGCGGCTGGTGGGGGCTGGGGCTGTCCGATCCGCGGGCCGCCCGGCTGCTCGCGGAGGTGCCCATGTCCACGGCGGCCACCGGCGACCGCACTCGGCGCGTCCTGTGCGCCCACGGATATCGGGTCGGGTTGCTGCCCGCCTTCACCGATGTCGATCACTACGCCGACGCCCTGCGGGTCGCCGCCGGCTGTTCCGGGCGGTTCGCCGCGGAGGTGACGGCACTCGGCGCCACGCGGGCCGCCCGGTGATCGGCCGCTTCGATCCGGCCCTGACCGGCCACGACTGCTGGATCCGCTCCACCGATGGCGCGCGCACCCGGCTGCCGACCCGCCGCTGGCTCGGCGGTGCCCGGATCACCGCCGCCGACCGGCATGTGGATTCGGTCCTGGTCGGGTGTTGTGACGGACCGACGGTCGATCTGGGCTGCGGGCCGGGGCGGTTGGTGGAGGCGCTGTGCCGTCGCGGTGTGATCGCGCTCGGCGTCGATATCTCGCCCACCGCGGTCGCGGTCACCCGCCACCGGGGCGCCCCGGCCGTGGCCCGCGATATCTTCGGGCCGCTGCCCGGCGACGGCCGGTGGCACTACGCGCTGCTGGCCGACGGGAACATCGGTATCGGCGGCGACCCGCATCGCATCCTGCGTCGTGTCGACGGCCTGCTCCGGCCGGGTGGCCTGGCCGTCGTCGAATTCTCCGGTCCCGGCACAGGTATCGGCGTCCGGCAGATCCGGCTGGAAACCCGCACCGAGGCCGGGGACTGGTTCCCCTGGGCCGAGGCGGGTATCGATCACGCCGCCGGGCTGGCGGGGGAGACCGGGTTCGATCTGCTCACCACTGCCGATATCGCGGGACGTCATATCGCCTGGCTGCGCAGCGGCACGCGCCGCTGAGCCCGACGACGGGTCACTGCGCGGCAGGCCCGTCCGGGGCGAAGCACCTTTGATAGAGAGCACGCATCTCCGGCTCGAACTCGGGCGCCGGACCCTCGGCGACCACACCGGGCGCCACCTGCGTGATCGGCAGAGCGACCACCGGTGCCACCGGCGCCCCCCACTCGCGCAACCATTCGGCGAGCCGACCGCTCGAGGTGGCGAACACGATGCGCCCGAGTCCGACCCATCCGTGGGCGGCCGAACACATCGGGCAGTGTTCGCCCGAGGTGTACACCGTGGCCGCCGCGCGGTCGGCCGGGGTGAGATGGGTGGCCGCCCAGCGGCAGATCTCGAATTCCGGATGCCGGGTGTTGTCACCGCCGGCCACGCGGTTGCGGTCCTGGAACAGCACCTCGCCGGTGGCGGCGACCAGGAGCGACCCGAACGGCTCGTCCCCGGCGGCCAGCGCCTCGCGGGCGAGTTCGACACAGCGGCGCAGGTGCTCCCTATCGTGCGCGGAAATCGTCATGGCCTCATCCTCGCCGATGACGGCAGGCCAGGGCAGTAGCGGTGGGGCCGCGAAACGGGAACCGCCCCACCCAAAACCAAAAAGCC
>NZ_JBKOOL010000053.1:0-32024 GCF_046764065.1 Nocardia sp. NPDC002869 | reverse complement strand
CGGGTCCGGTGACGGGTCCGCGACCCGTCGCAGGCGGACCACGGCCGGGACCGAACGGGCCGCGTCCCGGGCCGGGCGGCACGGGACGACCGCCGGCGCCGGGTCCACGGCCCGGCCCCGAGGGTCGCCGGCCGGGACCGAACACCGGTGGGATGCCCGGCGCCTCGCGGGCTCCACAGCCGCCGCAGCGTCCCGGCCCACCGCCCGGGCGCCCGCCGCAGGGTCAGCCGCCGAACCAGCCCACCCAGCGCATGGGCCGCCCCGGGGAACCAGGCGCGCCACGCGGTGAGCAGGGCACCGCGAAGATGGCGCAACCGGGCGCCCCCGCCGAAACCACCCGCCACGAACGCACCACGACCGGCCCGCGCCCCGTCACGGGTCGTCCGGGTCCGAACACCGGTGAGCGCCGTGCGGACGCGCCGGAGAGCCGGCCGTCCCGCTCCGGAGCCGCGGGCGGTCCGCCGCCGCGGCGGTCCGGCGGCCGCTCGGGTGGTCCCGGCGGCCGCGGCCCGGCCCAGAAACGCAAGAACCGGTGGAAGATCGCGCGCCGGATCGCCTACGTCCTGGTCGCACTGGCCATCGTGGTGCCGAGCACGGTATTCCTGGTCGCCTATTCCACGGTGTCGGTGCCCGAACCCGGCGACCTCAAGACCAACCAGGTCGCAACGATTCTCGCGGCCGACGGCGAAACCGAGATCACCCGGGTGGTGCCGCCGGAGGGCAACCGCACCGATGTGACGATCGATCAGATTCCGCCGCATGTGCGCAACGCGGTGATCGCCGCCGAGGACCGGGATTTCTACAGCAACCCGGGTTTCTCGATCTCCGGCTTCGCCCGCGCCGCCCGCGACAACGTGCTCGGACGCGAAAGTGCCGGTGGTGGTTCGACGATCACCCAGCAGTACGTGAAGAACGCGCTGGTCGGTGACGAACGCAGCCTCACCCGTAAGCTGCACGAGCTGGTCATCTCGGCGAAAATGGCCCGGCAGTGGAGCAAGGACGAGATCCTCACCGCCTACCTGAACACCATCTACTTCGGGCGTGGCGCCTACGGCATCAATGCCGCGGCCAAGGCGTATTTCGACAAGCCGGTGCAGGAACTGAGCGTGGCCGAGGGCGCGGTACTGGCCGCGACCATTCAGCTGCCGTCGCTGCTGGATCCCGAGTCGAACCCCGAAGGCGCGAAAACCCGCTGGAACTACGTCCTCGACGGTATGGTCGCGGGCGGCAATCTCGACCGTGGCGAACGTACCGGTCTGACCTATCCGCAGGTGGTTTCCTCGGCCAAGGCCGGGGAAACGACCGAGGCCGCGGGACCGGAGGGTCATGTCAAAGCGCAGGTGCTGCGCGAACTCTCCGAAGCGGGTATCAGCGAACAGCAGCTGAACACCGCCGGCCTGCAGATCACCACGACCATCGATGCCAAGGCGCAGCAGGCCGCCGTCGATGCCGCACGCAAGAACCTCGAGGGCGAACCGGACAAGCTGCGCACCGCGGTGGCCTCGATCGATCCGAAAACCGGAGCGGTCCGCGCCTATTACGGCGGAGAGGAAGGCTACGGCTACGACTTCGCCAATGCCGCCCTGCAGACCGGGTCCTCGTTCAAGGTGATCGGCCTGGCGCAGAACCTGGAGAACGGTGTCCCGCTGTCGCAGATGTACGACAGCTCGCCGATCACGGTGAACGGTATCGAGATCACCAACGTCGAGGGCGAGCAGTGCGGCGTCTGCACCATCGCCGAAGCGCTCAAGCGTTCGCTGAACACCAGTTTCTACCGGATGCAGCTGGAAATGCAGAACGGTCCGCAGAAGATCGCCGATATGGGACACAAACTGGGGATTCCGGAGGAGCTCCCGGGAGTGGGCGCCACACTGACCGAACCCGGCGGCGTCGGCCCGAACAACGGGATCGTACTCGGCCAGTACCAGGCCCGGCCGCTGGATATGGCGTCGGCCTACGCGACGCTGGCGGCGTCGGGTATGTACCACAAACCGCATTTCGTGAGCAAGGTCGTGTCGGCGGACGGTACGGTGCTGCTCGATCGTGGCGACGTGGCCGGGGAACGGCGCGTCTCCGAGGCCGTCGCCGACAATGTCACGGCGGCCATGGAACCCATCGCCGCATACTCCCGAAATCACGGGCTCGCCGGAGGCCGTCCCTCGGCTGCCAAGACCGGTACCGCACAGCTGGGTGACACCGGGGAGAACAAGGATGTGTGGATGGTGGGCTACACGCCGTCGCTGTCCACCGCCGTCTGGGTGGGGACCACCGACAACTCGCCGCTGCGCAACTACGGCGGGGCGATGATCTACGGTTCCGGCCTCGCGTCGGATATCTGGAAGGCCACGATGGACGGCGCCCTCGAGGGCACGCCCATCGAGAAGTTCCCCAAACCCGCGCCGATCAAGGGCCAGGCCGGTGTGCCGAAGTGGACGGCCCCTTACACCGCGCCGTCCACCACGATGCCGACCTTCGAGCCCCCGGTGGTGATCCAGCCGAGCCAGGTCGAAATCCTGCCCGGTATCACCATCCCGGTGCCCGGGGTGGCGCCCAACCCGCGTAGCCAGCCGCAACCGCAGAACCAGCCGCAGAGCAACGGCCCGGGTCCGCTACCCGGGCAGCCCACTGCCGGACAGACCAGTACGGCTCCCACAGTCACTCAGGCGCCCGAATCCGGCGGCGAGACCGGCACCGGCGGCGACAGTGGGGACAGTGGGGACAGCGGCGACACCGGCGGCGACAGCCGTCCGGACTCGGGCGGATAAACCCGCAATACTGTCCGGGGTCCCGGCTCGGGCCGGGCCGGGACCCCGGTAACAGGTAACCTCGGGTGCCGTGAGCGAGCAGCGACTGGTGGGTGGGCCGGACGACGGTATAGGTCCCGGAAGCGGGCGAACCGGTCGGGCCGCCACAGCCGGTTACGATTCGCCCGCCCCGCTCGCCCGAGATCTGCGTTCTGCCGACGCGCGCGACAAGCCCAGCCGCAACGATTCCATGACCGCCCAGCTGTGCACGGTCGTGGGCGGCCCGGTCGGTGATCACGCGCTGATCGGTCGCGCACGGTTCTGGACGCCGATGCGGGTGCTGCTGGCGTGCACAGTGATCTTCCTGGCGTTCGGCTGGTTCGCCAAGGCCGGATGTATCCAGCAGACCACCACCACCGGCGGGCTGCTCACCCTGGACTGGAACAACGGCCGCCAATACACGGCCATGTGCTATTCGGACACCGTGCCGCTGTACGGCGCCGAACGCCTCAACGAGGGCGCGTTCCCGTACAAGAAGTCCTGGGTGGAGGAAACACCCGGCGGCGGTACCGAGGTCCGGCATATGGAGTATCCGGTCCTGTCGGGCATGTACCAGTACGTTTCCATGCTGGTGGCCAAGAGCTGGGACGCCAGTCCGCTGCCGGGGGCACTACAGGTGGTGCTGTACTTCAATGTGGTGGCCCTGGGTCTCTCGGTCGCCTGGCTCGCCACCATCTGGGCGACCGCGCTGCTGTCCGGGCGCCGGGTCTGGGACGCGGCGCTGGTGGCGTGTTCCCCGCTGGTGATCGTGCACGCCTTCACCAATTTCGATTTCCTCGCGACCGCCTTCGCCGCTCTGGGACTGCTGGCATGGGCCCGCCGGCGGCCACTGCTGGCCGGTGTCCTGCTGGGATTGGGTGGTGCGGCGAAGCTGTACCCCCTGCTGTTGCTGGGCCCGATCGTGGTGTTGTGCCTGCGCGCCGATCCGATGCAGCGCACCCCCCGCGCGCAGCAGGCGACCCGGTTGCGCGATATCGACAGTGCCGCGGCGCTGCGCACCTGGCTCGCGGAGGTGCCGGCGCGGATCCGGTTGCTGGGCACCCGCCCGCTCGGCGCGGCCGCGCTGACCGGCGGCGGCGCCGCGGCCACCTGGCTCCTGGTCAATCTGCCGATCGCGCTGCTGTATCCGCAGGGGTGGCGGGAATTCTTCCGGCTCAACACCACGCGGCACGCCGATCCCGATTCGCTCTACAACGTGGTGATGTCGTTCACCGACTGGTCGGGTTTCGACGGTGTGCTGCGCCACGGCGAACCGCCCACGGTCCTCAACCTGATCTCGCTGCTGCTGTTCGTGGCGGCCTGTCTCGGTATCGCCTATATCGGCCTGACCGCCCCGCGCCGGCCGCGGCTGGCCCAGCTGTGCTTCCTGGTCATCGCCGCGTTCCTGCTGACGAACAAGGTGTGGAGCCCGCAGTACTCGCTGTGGCTGGTGCCGATCGCGGTCCTGGCCCTGCCGCACCGGCGGCTCCTGCTGGCGTGGATGACGATCGATGCCCTGGTCTGGGTGCCGCGCATGTTCTACTACCTCGGCGAGGACCGGAAGGGCCTGCCGGAGCAGTGGTTCACCGCGACCGTGCTGCTGCGCGACCTCGCGGTGATCGGCCTGTGTGTGCTGATCGTCCGGCAGATCTACCGGCCCGAACAGGATCTGGTGCGCCACGACCATCTGGACGATCCGGTCGGCGGGGTGGTCGACCACGCCCCGGACCCGCTGCTGCCGTGGCTACCGGAGGTACTGCGCCCCCGGATCTCCCTCGACACCCACTGGACCGGTACGGTGGTCACCACGCGGACCGGTAAGCGGGACACCGCAACCGCCGCGGCACCGGTGGAGCAGGTTCGGGAGATCAAACCGCCCGCGCGCCTGGGCTGACCCGGGGCCACACCGGGCCGGAGGTGAAGCCCGGCCCGGTGAAACACGAAACGCTCGCGCGCCGATTCACGTTCGGGATCACCGGAGGCGCCTGCCCGCGCCCCGCAATCAGTCAGGGGATATCGGTGGATGATCGACAGCGGCACGAGAATATCGCTCGGCGCGGACGAGCGAACCGGAACATACTGATCGTGGCCGGGGTCGGCCTCGGCGCGTTCGTGCTACTCGGGATCATCGGCTACCTGATCGGTGGCGACGACACGGCAGCCGAAGACGCGGCGCCTGTCCGGATCACCACCACCGAGGTCGTCACGCCCCCGACGCCGATGGCGGCGGGGCCCGCCGAGCAGAACAGCGAGCCGGCAGCGCCCCCGGAAACCTCCACGGCCGCATCATCGGCACCCACAACCACATCGCCGCCCCCCGCGGCCACGACGGCCTACTCCGACCCGCGGTGCGCCCCGGCGAGCGCCGAACTCGTCGCCCTGGTCGCCGCCGGACTCACCACCGACGGGCACGAACTCGCCAACGGCACGGTGATCGACGAGAACGGAACGACATATTTCGGGGCGACCACTCTCGATGCCTCGGGCGAGATGGACGCCCGTTCGGATGTGTGGATCGTGCGGGACGGCGCCGTGTACTCCTCGTCGGGTGGTGCCCGCAATCAAACGAGCTTCCCCCGAGCGAGTGACGAACTCGGGATCTCACCGGGTGATCCGATCGTCATCGCCGTGGACAACTGCGTGATCGACCTGACCGACTGATCGGCCGGTGCGTTTCCGGCCACGGCGTGGTGGCACCGCTTTCCGGCACCACCGCCGCTGCGACACGACCGGCCGGGCCCGTTTCTCGAAGCGCCCGGCCCGGACTCAGCCCGCCCGCAGGATTCTCGCCCGCTGCTCGGGCTCGTGCGGTAGCAGATCCAGGTCCAGCTGCCAGGCGTTACCGGTCCACGGATCGAAGAGTGGGGTGCCGGTGACGGTCGGCAGATGACGGCAGGCACGCGACAGCGTGGCCACCGCGCTGTCCCCCGCCTCGGACTCGTTTGCGCCGACGATGATGGTCGACAGCCCGATCAGATCCCCACGGGCCAGCAACGCCACCAGCCGCTGCGCGTCCGCGGCCTGGTATCCGTGCGGGAAATCCGCCGCGAGCAGGATGCGATGCTCGGCCGGCGGTGACGCCTGCCCGGAGTTGTAGGCCATCTCCGCCAGTTCGGCGACGTCCACGAGTTGCTGTAGGCGGGGAGAGATATCGGAGTGATCGGTGATCGGCGGGCCCGCCGGCACCGGTGCCAGCATCCCGGTGAAACCGGTGAACGCGCCGGTGAGATCGATGATGTCGACCAGGGTCCGGCGTCCCGGCGCGGCCCGCATCAACCGGGCGAGCAGGGCGCCGATCACCGGTGCGACGGCCGCCGAGGATTCGGTGTCCACCCACAGCGGGCGATTCAGCGGGACCGGAACACAATAGGGGATCCGCAGTGCGCCCCGGTCGAGCGCGTAGAGCTCACCGAGCCGGATACCGTCCGCCGGAGCGGCCGGGCGGTCCCAGGCGGGGGATTTCCACGAGGCCAGCGCCGCGGGCAGCACCGCGTCCGCCTCGTGTAGTTCGCGCAGCAACTGGGTGCTGTCGCGCCGGTGATTGTGTTCGGCGGTCGTGATGAGCTCGTCGTGCCGCCGCTGCGCGGCCGCCCGGGCGGCGTCGGCGGCGGGGGTGTTGCGGGTGGCCGGATCGGAGACCGCGGCCGACAACTCCTGGTCCAGGCGTTCAACCGCGTAACCGCGCGCCGATTCCAGGGCGGCGGCCGAACGCGCGGCGTCCTCGAAGATCATCCACAGGCGTTCCAACCCGTGTCCGACCTCCAAGGGCGGGAGCTCGGTCTGTGTAGCCGGCACAGCGGTCGCTCCGGTGGGGGCGGCCACCGGCGCGTCGAGCACGGTGGCCGCGGCCGCCGCCGCGGCCGGTGCAGCGACGAAACCGTCGGCGCCGTGTGCCCGGAGCAGTTCACCGATACCGCCCGCGTACCCCTGACCTACCGCGCGCAGCTTCCAGCCCGTACCGCGCCGGTACAGTTCGAAGCAGATCAGGGCGGTTTCCCCGGCCTGCGGAGCGATCACGAACTCGGCCACCGCGGCATCGTTCTCCGACAGCGACGCGGTCACCACGCCGAGTCCGCTCTGCGCGGCGGCCACCAGCAGTACCGCCTGGGCATCCGCGCGTACCTCGGCCGGTGTGACGACGACCGCCGCCTCCTCGACCCGGACCCCGGGGCCCGCCGGACGCTCGGCCACCAGCACGTCCGCCGCGGAACCGACCCGCAGATCCGCGGCCACCACCAGCGCCGAAACCGTCAGCGGCACGGCCGCGTTCACCCGGAAGCGGGTGGACCCGCCGCGCAGCGGGATGTTCTGCCCCGCCTGCAACTGCTTCATCGCCTGTCCCCCGACACCGTTCATACCGCCAGGAACCGGCCCAGCTGGGGAATCGCCTCACCGGGATGTTTGGCGTTGAAACCCTCACCGATGGCCTGCATCTTCCAGTCGTTGCCGGCCCGGAACAGCTTCGCCATCGCCATGGCGGTGGTCGGCGTGCCGCCGGTGAGCGAGTAGCGGGCCAGCTCCGCGTTGTTGGCACCGTCGATCAACCGGCAGAAGGCGTTCTGCACCTGGCCGAACGTATGCCCCTTGTACGAGGTCACGACGAAGACCAGGTTGTTGACGTGGGCCGGAAGCCGGGTGAGGTCGACCAGGATCACCTCGTCGTCGCCCGCGCCCTCACCGGTGAGGTTGTCGCCCTGGTGCCGGACCGAACCGTCCTTGGAGGTCAGCTGTCCGTAGTAGGCGACATCCACCGGGTTCATATCGGCGAACATCACCACCGAGGCGTCGAGGTCGATATCCACGGTCCGGCTGCCGAACAGGCCGCGCTGCTGCACCGGATCCCAGCCGAGGCCCATCTTGACGAAGGTGAGCGCCGCGCCGTCCTCTTTGCGGAGGCTGACCCGCTGCCCCTTCTGCAGGCTGACCGGACCGGTCTTGCTCAGACTGATCTCACCGGGATGCTGCTGGGTGGGCGCCGCCGGAGCGGGCTGCTGCGGGTAACCGGGCCCGGGCGGCGGCGGATAACCGCCACCCTGCGGCGGGTAGGGCGGGGCCGGCGGTTGCTGCTGGGTGGGATAGGCCTGCTGGGTGGGCGGTACCGGCGCGGTCTGTTGCACGGGCGGCGGCGGAGGCGGCGCGGCGGCCGGGGCGGCGGCCTGCGTTTCGGCCGGAGAATCGTCCACCGTGACACCGTGATCGGTGACCAGCGCGGCGAAACCGCCCGCGTAGCCCTGCCCGACCGCCCGCACCTTCCACGCGCCCTGGCGCCGGTAGAGCTCCAGCGCGATCACGATGGATTCGGTGGCCAGCCCGTCGATCCGGTACTCGAACAGCTGCGCGCCGGACTGATCCGATACAAAGGCGACCGGGGGCGCGAACTGCCCGAAGTTGGAATTCGGGTCGTCGAGGGTGATGACCGCACGGACCTGCGCGATATCGGCGGGGACCGCGCCGAGGTTCACCGCCAGCGAAGCGGGCTGCCCGGCCGGGCCCGGCCGCAGGTTCACCCCCGGACCGCTGGGCTGGTTGTAGAAGACGAAATCCGCGTCGGACCGGACTTTGCCCTGCTCGGTGACCAATAGGGCGGACAGATCGGCCGGAGCCGCCAACTGGATTGAGACCACCACGTCGTTCGTGGCCAGTGGACCGTTCTGGCCCTTGGCGAGTGTTGCGGACAAGTCAGACCCTTCGCTTGTCGGTGCGTATGGATGCCACTGTACGAGATAGACGGCGGGCACGAATCTCGTTAACACCCGAAGCTGTATTGCCTGCGCCGCCTCCGGCGTCGCAGGGTCGGTGCCCTCCGGAATAGACGAATGGTGTGGCCGGGCATGGACTGGATCGACCTGCGGCGATTAAGGTGGCGGCGACGGATGAGCACCGGCGGTGGGCCGGGCTCCGGGGCGGCGAGAACAGGCGACTCTCCATGGCACAACTCTTCGAACAGTCGAAGAAGGTGATCGAGGTACACCTGGCGAACACCAGTATCCGCGCCATCTCCGGCTCGATGGTCGCCTACGAGGGCGCCGTGCAGTTCAAATCGGCCGGGTTCGGTGGCGGAGAGGGGGTGCTGGCCGGGATGAAGCGCCGCGCCACCGGCGAGAAGCTGTCGCTGATGGAATGCGGTGGCCAGGGACGGGTCTTCCTGGCGGTCAACGGCCAGTACGTCTCGGTGGTGAACCTGAACAACGAGACCCTGCAGGTCGAATCGCAGCAGTTGCTGGCCTTCGCCGGGAACCTGCGCACCGATGTGCGATTCGCCGGGGTGCGCGGGGCGTCCAGCGGCCAGGGGCTGTTCACCACCACGGTCAGCGGCCAGGGGCAGGTCGCCCTGCTGTCGGCGGGCGGCCCGCTCATCCACCTGGAGGTCTCACCGCAGTTCCCGCTGGTGGTGGACCCCGACGCGTTCGTCGCCGCCCGCGGCAACCTCAACCAGTCCTTCGTCACCGATGTCTCCTGGCGTGCGGCGATGGGACAGGGTGGCGGCGAGGCGTTCTCGCTGCGCTGGGACGGACAGGGCGTGGTCTCGATCCAACCGGCGGAACGGTAGGTCATGTTCGAGCAGATCAATTCCAAGGTCGTCGCCGTCGATATCGCCACGGCGGGCGGCGTGGTCGCCCGGGCCGGCGGCATGCTCTTCTACACCGGCGATGTGTCCTTCGCACCGCACGAGATACCGGGCGGCGCCGGTATGGGCGGCGGCGGGCTGCTCCGGATGGCCGGGCAGATGATGGCCGGCGAACACCAGCGCACCATGCTCGCGCAGGGCAGCGGCAGCGTCCATTACGGTTTCGCCGGTCTGGAAGTGCGGGTGGTCCACGTCCGGCCGGGTGCGGTCCTGCAGGTGGAGGCGTCCCGGCTGCTCGCCTACACCGCCGGCCTGCAGACCTCGGTGGTGTCGGTGGCGAGCTCCGGCGGCGGAGGCGGCGGTGGCCTGATGGGTGCCCTGCGCGGTGCCGCGTCCGGTGCGCTCACCGGTCAGGGCATGTTCACCACCCAGCTGTCCGGGCAGGGCAGCGCCGTCCTGCTGGCCCACGGTGGTTTCCTCGAACTACAGGTCGGCGGGCCGAATCCGGTGGTGGTCGACCCGCAGGCGTTCATCGCCTCCTACGGGAACGTGCACACCGATCTGAAGGCCGCGGTGAGCTGGCGTGACGCGGTGGGACGTGGGGCCGGCGAGGCCATGCAACTGCAGTGCGCGGGCCAGGGCCTGGTGTACGTGCAGGCATCGGAGGAGAAACTGTGAGCGAGATCCTCAACCCGATGAGCCTCGGGGAAAGCGATAACGTCCCCGGCAACAGCTACGCGTACTGCATCGATCTGAACAAGCCGTGGTTCATGCGCAAGGGCGCGATGATCGCCTATTACGGGCAGATGCGGTTCCAGGCACTCACCCACGGCCTGCAGGGTCAACTCCTGCACATGGTGGCGAATCAGTTCTCGGCCCCGCTGTTCACCGGCGACTACGTGGTGGCCGAAGGGCAGGGCAAACTGCTGATCGGTGACCGCGGCTACGACATCAACTCCTACGATCTGGACGACGGCAACCTCACCATCCGCGCGGCGAACCTGCTGGCCTTCGAGCCCGGGCTGTCGCTGAATCAATCGATCGTGCCCGGTTTCCTGACACTGATCGGCACCGGGAAGTTCCTGGCCTCTTCGAACGGCCCGGTGATCTTCGCCGAACCGCCGCTGCGGGTGGATCCGGAATCGCTGGTGGGCTGGGCGGATTGCCCGTCTCCCAGCCATCACTACGATCAGCGGTGGGTGTCGGGTTATCTGGCGGCCGGGGCGGCCGCGTTCGGTGTGACCTCCGGGGAGGAGCGCCAGTTCGATTTCGCCGGCGCGGGAACCGTTCTCATCCAGTCGAGCGAGAAGGTCCTCAGCGACGCCGCTCTCATCCGCACCATCGAGGGGCAGCTGCAGAGCGGGATCACCGTGCCGGGTCTGCAGCGGCTGCAGGGGGTCATCGCCCAGCAGCTCGCCGGTCAGCAGCAGGGTTACTGAGCGGACGGCCGCGACCGGCCCCGCCCGGCTGCGGACCGCTGCCCCGCCCGGGCAGACTTGGCGCATGCTGCATGTGCGGATAATGTCGCCGACCGAATTGACCGACGATGTGGTGGCGATCCTCGAGGCCGACGACGCGGTGAGCGGACTGGCGGTCCTACGCGGGAGTTCGCTACGGCCGAAAGGCGATGTGGTGTTCGCGAATCTGGCCCGCGAAGCCGCCAACGATGTCCTCGAACGCCTGCGCGCGATCGGCCTGCACCATCGCGGCAGTATCGAATTGGAACAGATATCCACATGGATGTCCCTGTCCGGGTATCTCGCCGAGCTACGCACTCCGGGCTTCAGCGCCGATTCGGTCGTCTGGGCCGATGTCACCCAGCGCTCCTACGAGGAGACCGAATTCAACTGGACCTACGCGAGTTTCATGACGCTGGCGACGGCACTCGCCAGTATCGCGATCGTGGTCGATTCACAGATCCTGGTGATCGGTGCGATGGTGCTCGGTCCGGAGTTCGGCGCCATCGCCGCGCTGGGCGTGGCACTGGTCCGGCGCCGTGCCGCGCTGTTCGGTCGCGCCGTCGCCACGCTGGCAATGGGTTTCGGTGCCGCCATCGCGATCACATTCGCCCTCGTCCTGGTCGGCCGGTTGTTCGGCTGGATAACCGTCGACGTCGTCACCGGGGACCGGCCGGAGACCTCGTTCATCTACACACCGGACAAATGGTCGTTCATCGTGGCGCTGATCGCGGCAGCGGCCGGGGTGCTGTCGCTGACCTCCGCCAAATCGGGTGCGCTGGTGGGAGTGTTCATCTCGGTGACCACTGTTCCGGCCGCGGGCAATATCGCGCTCGGCCTGGCCTTCGGCGCGGGTTCGGCCATCTGGGGTAGCGCGCTGCAGCTGGTGGTGAACCTGGCCGGGATGGCGATAGCGGGCTGGGCGACACTGGCGCTGCAGGATGCCGTGTGGTCGCGGGTCTCGTTGCGGCGTTCCCGCGCCGAGGCGCGGGCCCGGCGGCGCATGCTCTAACCCGCCGCCCCGGCGGCCACCGGACCCGTGAGCGCGGCGGCGAACCAGCCGAGAATTTCTTCCCCCGCCTCGATTCCGATGGCGGCGGTGACGGTCAGGCCCGGCCGGGTCCAGCCGAGTTCTTCGAGCTCACCGTGCCGGGGGCGGATGGCGTGATCGGCCGCGGCGAGCATTTCGGCGTCCAGCGCGCCGTCGCCGGCGGCCAACGTCGGCGCCACCGCGTCCAACGCACCGGACTCGACGAGCCGGGCCCGGACCTCGGCCACCGCCCGGCTCTTGCTCACCGCCGTCGGCATCGTGTAGATCTTGCGACCCTGCCGCGACGCCGTCCAGCCACGCTCCCGGCACCAGGCGTCCCAGTCGGTCAGGAAATCCGGGGGAGCCGCGGCGAGGTCCACCACCAGATAGCAGAACAGGCCGTCGGCCTCGCGGAATTTGAGCACCCACGAGTCGTCGATCCGGGCCCGCAGCGCGGTCTCGACCTCGGCGAGACCGGGCCCGCCGGCCCGGACCGCCGCCTCGATCCCCCGGCGCCACCGCGCATCCGGTACCCCGTCGACCAGGATGTTTCCACCGTTGCTCGTGACGGCGTAGGGCCACGGCGCACCGGGCAGCCGGATCCGGCCGAACTGTTCGATGGTCCGGGTGGTGGTGGGGAGGACCACCGCCGCACCAGCGAGTTCCCGCAGCCGGTCCGCGGCGGCCGCGGTCATATACGACAGCGGAGAACCGTCGAGATGCTCCACACACACTGTCGCCGCGGCGGCGGTGCCGGCGGACGCGGCGGAGTAGATCATCGTGCGATCCAGATCCGTGGCGACCAGCAGGGGTTTCGGAGACGACATCTACCGCTGCACATCCTTGATCAGGCCCATACACGAATACGCCAGGTCCGGCACGACCTCCACCGGCACCGCCCGAGCCTGCGCCAGCAGCCGGATATGGGCGTGCTCGGGCGCGTCCGGTTCCCGGACCAGCACCCGCCACGGCACCCGGCGCAGCAGGACCCGGGTGGTCTCCCCGACGCCCGGTTTCACGAAGTTCACGCTGTCGATCCCGTATTCGGCGCGCACCCGTTCCACCGACGCCCAGCCCGCCCAGGTGGGTGCGCGGTCCCCGGAACGCACGGCCGCGACCTGTGCGCTCACCCGCGGCCGGACCGTCTCGAACGCCCCGGTGACGGTATCGATCAGTCGCGCGGAGACATCCTCGGCGGCCAGTTCGGCGTAGAACTTGGCGCCGTGGAAATCGCCCGGGCCGATGAGATCCCGGTTGAGCACCGTCCGCGAGACCAGTCCGGACACCGTGGAGTTGAGGCAGGCCGAGGCGATCAGGAAATCGTCGCGGGTGCCGTAGGTACGCACGCAGTGCCCGGGGTCGGCGAGTACGGCGAGGTCGTCGTCGAAGCGGGCGCCACCCGCCGCGTGGTACTCGTCGAGGGCCGCGGTCAGTTCCCGGGTGATCGCGCCCTTACCGGTCCAGCCGTCCACGAACACCACGGACGCGGGATCGTGATGATGGGCCAGATAGTCCAGGGCCACGGTGTCGATCCCGCGGTCGCGCACGATCGATACCGCGTAGTGCGGGATATCCAGCGCGGGGCGCTGCCCGTGCCCGGTGGCCAGCCAGCGGCGGATCAGGATGCCGACCGGAGTACCCGCCCGGGCCAGCGACGCCAGCACGATATCGGTGCCGCGTTCGGCGGCCACCAGTTCGGCCACCGTACCCACCGCCAGGGCCAGCCGCTCGGCACTGTCGGCCAGTACCCGGTCGAACAGTTCCCGGTAGGCGGCGTCGGGCTGGTATTCGATGGGTAGCGATTCGGCGTAGTGCGCGATTCCGGACTGGATCCGCTGCTCACGGAAGGCGGTATCGGCCTCCAGGTCGGCGCCGGACAGATCCTTCAGCAGCCACGCCACATCGGTCCGGTCGTAGGAACCGAATCCGGGGCCGAACAGCGGTGCGGGCCCGGCGAAACCGCCCGAACGCGCGGCGGCCAGCGTGCGCGGATCGGCCTCCCGGAGGATCGCCACCACCACATCGGAACCGGCGGCGGTGAGGACATCGACCAGCCCGCCCGGGGCATAGAGCCGCTCACCGTCGGCGGGTGAATCGGCCACGAACACCAGCACCGGGTCCGCGCCCGGCTCATCGGGCCAGCACGCGTTGTAGAGGTAGCGCGGTTTGTCCTCGCCCGCTTCGGGAGCCGGGAACCGGAAACCGCGGCGCAGCGGATAACCGGGCTCGTCCAGGACATACGCCGGGGAACGTGTGGTGGTCTGATACCGCACCGGCATCCCGGCCTCGGCGATTCCCACGGCCAGGCACAGCGGCAGGTACATCAGCTCTTCGTGGGCGAGCACGATCACCGGGCGACCGGGGTACTCGGTGATCAGCTGGTCCCGCAGCATTTTCCCCGCGACGGCGGTGGCCTGCTCGAATCCGGCCCGGTCGGCGCGCAGGAACCCGTGCCGGCCGCCCTCGGGCACATCCCGCGGCCAGGGCAGTTCCAGCCGGGCCGGCACACCGCGACGCTCCGCCACCGGATTGAGTTCGGCCGCGGGCAGTTCCGAGACGGTGGTCACCAAGCCCGCGGGCAATACGGTGGCGCCCGATGCCAGGCACACCGTATCGATCCGCGCGCCCAGCGCCGCGGCCGCCGCGGCGAACCGGTCACGGTCGGCGTCGGTGCGCATATCGACCAGCGTGGCCAGCACATAGTGTGTCCGTGGCGCGAATTCGTGCAGTGCCTCGATGGCATCCAGCGCGGTCGCGCCGGTGGAGATCTCGTCGTCCACCAGCACCAGCGGCAGTCCCGCGGTGAACACGTCCCCGGGCATCGGCTGCAGCAGATGCGAGGTGGCGTGCGAATGTCCTTCCTCGAACCCGGTGAGCGTCACCGCGCCCGGCACCGCCCGGCGGGTCGAATGCAGGTAGCACGCCGCGTCGATCCGCGTGGCCACACAGTGCCCGAGCCCGGTCGCGGTCTCGGCGAACCCGAGTACCACGGCATCCTGTTCGCCGAGTACCGCGCGCACCAGATCACCGAGGCGGTCACCCGCGTCCCGGACTCGGACCGGATCGGTCGGCAGGTGTTTGCCCAGCACCGTGGAGACCAGCAGATGCGCGCGCCGCGGATTCTTGCGCAACCCCGGCTGCACCAGATCGGCGATCTCCGGTTCGGCCGCGAGGGTGTCGGGGGTGTTTCCGTGCCGGAACGCTTCCCGGTGCCGCAGTTCGATACCGAGGGCGCGGGTCGCCCAATACGATTCGCCGGACCCGTCGCTCATACCGTGACCAGCGCTGATAGCAGATCCACGAAGGACACCCCTTTCTCGGCCACCCCGAAGACCCGGGCCCGGGTCAGGGTGTTGCGCGCCCAATTGCGATGAGGCCGCATCTCGTTCATCTTGTTGCGGTAGCCGGACGCGGCGACCCCACCGACTTCGACCTGCAGAATGTCGAGGGCATCGGAGTATTCCTCGTGCGTGACCACCGACAGCGCGTGCACGGCCGCCACATGCGAGGGATGGATGACGGTTTTGCCCTGGATACCGTTGGCACGGTCCAGCGTGATCTCGCGCAGCAGACCGTCCAGATCCCGGCTCACCAGATAGCTGCGGAACGGCACCGCGTCCGATTCCTCGAACGGCGCGGTGCGCAGCAGCGGCCGGAACATCCGTTCGTGGTCGGCGAAGTACTCCCAGACCGGCCCGGTGATCACGAAACCCGTACCGTCGGCCCGGCCCAGGTAGTTCACGATATCGGCGATCACATCCGCGATGACCCGCACATCGTAGATGGTCAGGTCACGGTCGCGGCGGATACCGAAGGTCGCACACATATCGGTGGCGCCGATCCGCACGGCCAGTATCCGTTCCCGGACCTCGGCCAGGCAGGCCGCGATCTGGGTGAGTTCGGAATCCCTGGTCTGCCGGTGTACCAGCGCCGCGGATTCGAGTACCGGCATCCCGTAGAGCGGCCGTTCCGTACGAGCGGCGGCGGCGGTCAGCGCGGCGAGGTACTTCGGTGCCGAGGAGCTGTCGAACTTGGGGAACACGAAACCTGTCAGCACCTGTACGCCCGCGCCCAGCCGGTCGAGCAGTTCGGGCACGGTATCGGCGTCCCGGACGCGGACGAACAGCATCGGGTTGGGATCCGGGCGAGCGGCCAGTTCGTCGAGCGTGCGCACGGTCTGCTGTTTCGCGAACTCGACCTCGTGGTCGGCGACTGCGTCCTCGAGGTCGATCACCATCGAGCACACTCCGCGATCGGCCCGGCGCACGATCGTCGCCGTCAGATCCGCCCGGGTGGCCGGTACGTACAGGGTGGCGCCCAGCGCCATCGCCAGTATCTCCCGCTCGGCACAGTCGTCGAACGGCTCCGGTTGGCGGTGGAACAGCGCTCTGGCATCCGGTCCCTGCAAATACCTGAAGTGTCGGCGCGGTACCTGCTTGTACAGGGAAATTTCCTGCCGGACGGCCGTGCCTGCGGTCATCGAGCCCCCGTCTCATCCTCGTCGTTGTCCCGGTGGTGGTTGTTTCCGCATTCGCTCGACCACCCCGGCAATGAATTCGGTGATGGTGTCGAGTTCCTTTACATACGCCCAATAGTCGGGGTGCCGCCCGGTGAGGGATGCGGCCACCCGGTCGAGGCGCTCGACCTGAGCGTCCAGTACCGAACCCCATTCGGCGACCAGTCCCCGTGACACCGCCAGCATCTGGGCGTCCCGGAGGCGGAACCGTACGGCCTCGGCGCGTTGGCGCGGATCTTCGCGGACCGCCCGCAACTCGGCCAGCCGTTTGGTCACGGCGTCGACCAGTTGTTCGGCGTCGGCGAGGTGGCCGCGCGCGGTGGTGGTCAGTTCAAGGGCCTGCTCCGGGGTGTTCGCGGCCGCGGCGGCACGGGCCCCGGCCAGGGCTTGTGCCGCGGCGGCGATATGACGCTCGCTGGTTCGCTCATTGTCGGCCAGATCCGCCGAACTCGCAGCATTGAACTCCCGCAGCAGCGCCGAATGCGCGGGTCCGATCCGCTCGGCCCGGGTGCGGACCGCGGCGAGCCGGGTGGTGACCGAGGAGATGGCGTTGCGCGCGGCCGGGGCCCGAGAAGGGGCCTGAGCCAACGATTCCGACAAATCGGCCGTAACGGAAGCCAGCCGGTTCGCCGCCGCCCGTGCCCGGCCGCGTTCGTCCGGCGGCACCGCGGTCAGTGTGAGCATTGCCTCATCCACCGCCGCGGCGCCCGCGCGCACCGAGGCATACTCGGCGTATTCCGATTCGGCCGCCTGCCTGCGCACCCGCGCCGCATCGGCGGCGACCCGCTCGACCAGTTCGGGAACCGCTCGCCGTAGCGCGATCGCTTCCTCGAGCGCGGCCCGGTCGCCGTGGTAGAAGCGGTCGACCCGCTGCGCGACCGATCCCAGCTGCCGGATCACCGCGTCCACCCGCTGCTGCCGGTCCGCCCGGCGCGTCCCGGACTGTTCGTCCCGGTCCAGTTCACCGGTGAGCTGCAGATATGCCGCAGCGGCCGTATAGCAGTCTTCACGCACCGAAGCCCAGCGACGGCCCAGCCCCCGTTCCGGGAACATCTCCTCGGCGGCCGCGGTGGCGGCCTCCGCGGCCGACTGCCGCCGGTCCATATCCAGGAACGCCGTCGTCAGCGCCGACCGTGCCTGTTCGAACCACGGATCCTCCCCCGACCGGAACCATCCACGCCTGCGGCCTGCCACAGACCCGATGGTATGAGATCCCACCACCCGCGCGCCGCCACACCGCGTACCGCCGGACTCCGCGCGCACACTGCCGAACACCGTGACGGCGAACGGAGCGGCGCGGGCCGGAACGCCGAAAGCGTTCGATCCCAAACCATCCGGGCTCGCCGCCCGCGCGTGCCGGTGACCGGCTTGCCCGAGTTTCTACGCAAGTTCACCGAAACCCACTACTGTCGTATTCCGTACCCGGCGGTTACCGACATGCTGGGAATCACAGACGACTACGAAAGGGAATCCCGCATGGGTGTCAGTTTGTCCAAGGGCGGCAACGTCTCGCTGAGCAAGGCGGCGCCGGGCCTCACTGCGGTCGCCGTCGGCCTGGGCTGGGATGTGCGCACCACCACGGGCACCGATTTCGATCTGGACGCCAGCGCGATCGCCACCGGAGCCGATAAGAAGGTCGTCTCCGACCAGCACTTCGTGTTCTTCAACAACCTCAAGTCCCCCGAGGGCGCCATCGAGCACGCCGGCGACAACACCACCGGTGAGGGCGAAGGCGACGACGAGGTCATCAACGTCGACCTCGCCAACACTCCGGCGAATATCGAGAGCATCTTCTTCCCCGTCTCGATCTACGAGGCGGACAGCCGTTCGCAGTCGTTCGGTCAGGTGCGTAACGCCTACATCCGCGTGGTGAACCGGGCGAACGGCGAGGAGCTGGCCCGCTACGACCTGTCCGAGGACGCCTCCACCGAGACCGCCATGGTCTTCGGTGAGCTGTACCGCAACGGGGCCGAGTGGAAGTTCCGCGCCATCGGCCAGGGTTACGCATCCGGGCTGTCCGGTATCGCGCGTGACTACGGTGTGAACGTCTGACGATCCACACCTCCGGGTAGCGTGAGGGGGTCCGGTGACGGGCCCCCTCGTTCTCTGCCCCAGAGGCACCAGGGGACAAATTGGACAAATAGGCGGTCGACGGCAACGCTGGTGACTGGTCGCCGATACCGCCGACCAGGTTTCTCGTACAGGCCGGGGTACCGACCGCAGTCCGGCCACCGCACACGAAAGGTCCCAGCGTGGTCCTGCGCATATTCGGTTTATCCTTAGTAGTCACGGTGCTGTCGCTGGGGGTGGCGTTCCTCTACGGCGGCGCGACCGCCCTGGTGCTCTGCCTCATCCTCGGCATTCTCGAGGTATCGCTGTCGTTCGACAATGCCGTGATCAATGCCACCATCTTGGAAAAGATGAGTGAGTTCTGGCAGAAGATCTTCCTCACCATCGGCATCCTCATCGCCGTCTTCGGTATGCGGCTGGTCTTCCCGCTGGCCATCGTGTGGGTCACCGCGGGACTGAACCCCGTCGAAGCCTTCGACCTCGCGCTGAACCCACCCCCCGGCGACGCCGCCTTCTTCCCCGACGGCTCCCCCAGCTACGAGACCCTGCTCACCGACGCACACCCGCAGATCGCGGCGTTCGGCGGCATGTTCCTGGCGATGCTGTTCCTGAACTTCGTCCTCGCCGACCGCGAAATCACCTGGCTGTCCTGGCTGGAACGCCCCCTGGCCAAGGCCGGCAAGCTGGACATGGCCTCGGTGGTCGTCGCCGGGATCGGCCTGGTGCTGGCCGCGGAGTTCCTCGCCCACGACGACGACCGCTCCACCGTGCTGCTGGCCGGTCTGCTCGGCATGATCATCTACATCGCCGTCGACGGTCTGGGTTCGATGTTCAACGCCGAGGAGCACGCCGAAGAAGCCGCCGGCGGCCCGTCCGGGCTGGCCAAGGCCACCGGTAAAGCCGGGTTCTTCCTGTTCCTCTACCTCGAGGTCCTCGACGCCTCGTTCTCCTTCGACGGTGTGATCGGCGCCTTCGCCATCACCGCCGACCCGATCATCATCGCCCTCGGCCTCGGCCTGATCGGCGCCATGTTCGTCCGGTCCATCACCGTCTACCTGGTGCGCAAGGGCACGCTCAACGAATACGTGTACCTCGAGCACGGCGCCCACTGGGCCATCGGCGCACTCGCCCTGATCCTGCTGATCACGGTGGGCGATATCCACGTCCACGAGCTCGTCACCGGTCTCATCGGTATCGCCTTCATCGGTGCCGCGGTGCTCTCCAGCATCCGCCGCAACCGCAAGGAAGACGATCCGAAACCCACCGAGGCTTCGGAACCGGCCCCGGTGGGCTGACACAACACATCCCGAACGGCAGTGGGAGCGGACCCGAGGGTCGGCTCCCACTGCCGTTTCATCGGGTAGGAGCAGCAACGCACTTCCTCACGCGACCGGCCGGACCTCGCCACGCACGACCCCGACCGGACCGGCCGTCAAGCCCCCGGTGCCCCCATCTTGTGCCGCGCAGCGTCGTACTGCTCGAAATACGCCTGACCCACCGCGAACATGCCGCGCTGCGGTAACCGGAAGTCACCGAGCGCCGCCTGCTCGGCCAACGGACCGGCCGGGCCGATATCCACGCCGTCGATCCGGGCCACCGTGCGCTCGACCGTCCACAGCATCCGCGGCTCCAGCCGGAACCATTGCCCGTTCGGGGCGGTGCCACGCAACCGCATCCGACCCACGCCGAGCGCCGGACCCGCCACCCGCGACATGACCGACAGCACCGTGGGTTTTCGCCACAGTGCCGCGGGCAGCACGCTGCCCAGCGCCGTCATCGCCGTCGTCGCGGGCGAGCGCCCCAGCTCGATCTCCCATACCAGCGTGCCGGGCATCCGCACCGTCAACGCGAAGGGACCCGTCCAGGTCACCGAGATATCCGCGACCCGCGCGTCCACCAGCGCGGCACCGTAGTACCGCACACAACTGGTCTCCGGCGCGACACTGCTGTAGATGACCCATTCCCGATCCGGGTTCCGGTGCCAGATCGACTCGTATCCGGACCCCACCGAGCTGGCGGCGAAATGCCGGAACGCCAGGTAGTGGCCGCTCGCGAACGGCTGACCCATCACTCCGTACCCGGCGAACCGCTCCGCGTCCGCACCCGCGGGCAGCACCGGTTCGGTCCCGGCGATCGTTCGCGGACTCTCGACCATTGCCGTCCTCCTCGACGAACGGACGTTACACCCCTAGCTTACGTCCGTGAGCTGCGAAAACACTGACTCCGACATCGGATCGTCCCCGCTGCGCCGCTCCGGGGACGCCGCGCGTGACCATGCGGCGCCGCGCACAACAAAACACCGCGCACCGGTACTTCGCCGAGATCCGGACCGCGCCGCCACACAGCCCTCCCGCTGCACGGCACCACCCGGACGGCCGGCAGGTCGCCACACACACCACGCCGATCCGGCAGTATCGAATCCATGGCGACCGATAAGGAACGTATGCTGCGCGGCGATCTCTATCGCGGCAACGACCCGGAACTCGTCGCGGAACGCCGCGCCTGTCACGCGTTGACCGCCCGCTACAACGACACCGCCCCCGACGCCGAGACCGAACGGCAGGAAATCCTCGGCAAGCTACTGGGCGAGTGTGGTGCCGGCACCGTGATCATGCCGCCGTTCCGCTGTGACTACGGTTACCTGACCGGAATCGGCAACAACACCTTTCTCAATTACGACACGGTGATCCTGGACTGCGCCCCCGTCACCATCGGCAACGATGTAGCGATCGGCCCCCGCGCCCAGATCCTCACCCCGCTGCACCCCATGGAGGACCACGAACTCCGGCGGTCCGGGTGGGAATCCGCCGCGCCCATCACCATCGGCGACAACACCTGGCTGGGCGGCGGCGTCATCGTCTGCGCCGGAGTCACCATCGGCGAGAACTCGGTGATCGGCGCCGGCAGTGTGGTCACCCGGGATATCCCGCCCCGCGTCTTCGCCGCCGGCAACCCCTGCCGTGTCATCCGGGATCTCTGATCCCGGCCTCGGCACGGTCGTCAACGTTGCCGGAAGCCGCGAACACCCTCCCGCTGCGGTTCGTTTCCGATCGATACGGTCTCACCCGGCCCACGATGGAGATCCGGGAACGACGGTTCGTTCCTGGATACGACCTCCCGAGGTGGCGGTGTCACAGCGAGCAGGTCGGCTCGGCGGCGCTGCCGGAAATCGCGGGGTGTTTCTCCGTATCGGGATTTGAACGCCGTCGAGAACCCGGTGTTGGTGAACCCGCACCGTGCGGCGACCCCCGCTATGGACTCCGGTCCCGGACGCGCCAGCAGATCGCGCGCGATACGCAACGCTTCGTTGCGCCGCAACTCCCGATAGGTGGTGCCGGCCCGGTGGAGTACCGAACGCAGCTGACGGGGCGACCAGCCCAGCGCACGTGCGACCGCGGGCAGCCGTACATCGCCGGACCCGATGTTCTCTCGGACGCATGCCCTGATGGCATCCACGGTTTCGGTCAGCTGGGTCTGCTGTGGCCCGAGGTCGCCGGCGAGCAGCAGGCACAGCAGTTCGGTGACCCGGTCACACACGGCGTCGAATTCCGGTGTCGTCAGATCCGCCTGCGCGGCAAGGGTGGCGATGAGCATGCTCTGCACGACCCGGCCGAGACCCGTCGACATATCGAGCGTCGGCCGCACTTCGGGGGCGGGCAGCCGACGCTCCAGCCGCGCACGGGGCAGGAGCAACGCGTAAGCCGTCGAACCGGGTAACAGCACCCGGCAGGCTCGGTCCAGTTCGAGAACGAATCCGCGCTGGGCCGCCACCCTGATGAGCCGGTCCTGCTGCTGGATGAGCCATTCGCCGCGTCTCGGTAACACCATCCAGCAGTAGTCGCCCGGGCCCTGCCGGATATGCGAACGGTTGCGGTGCATGAGATGGTCACCGCGCTGCTGGGAGCGCAGCAAGGTGTAACTCGGGGACTCTTGAACCGCGATCCGAGCCCACCAGTCGGCCGGATCACGGTAGAGGTGGTCCGCCTTCAGGAAATGATCGGTCACCTCGGTCCACTCCGCCGCGTTCGCGACGGTCAGCTGGGAATACCGCATAGCGGTGGCTCTGCCGGTCCGATACTCATTTCCGCCTATCCGCTCGGGAACGGTCCGACAGAATTCTGACAGCTCCCCACTGTCGGCCCGACGCTCGCTCAGTCGCGGGATCCGAGCCGCACCGGCACGCAGAGCGGACCATTGGTCATGAACTGCGGCGCATAGGGGATCTCCGCCGGATCACAGGCGAGGCGCATCCGCGGGAACCGACCGAACAGGGTGGCCAGCGCGGTCCGGGACTCCAGCCGGGCCAGATGTGCGCCGAGGCAGAAGTGCGGACCGCGGCCGAAGCCCAGCTGATCGATGTCGTCGCGATCGATATCGAAGACATCGGCGTTCGGGTATTTCCGCGGATCGCGTCCGACTCCCGCGTACCAGCCCACGATCGCCCCCTGGGGGATGTCCACACCGGCGATCCGAACATCCTGCAGGGCATACCGGTTGAACATCGCGCAGGCCGCGTTCCGGTAGCGCAATGTCTCCTCCACGACATCGGCCCAGCGATCCCCGTCCACGGCCGCCGCGAGCTGACCGGGAAAGGTGTAGAGGGCCACGATCGCGTTGCCGAGCAGGTGCATCGTGGTCTCGTGTCCGGCCACGATGATGATCCACAGCATTTCGACCAGTTCGGCATCGGCGATCCCGTGTTCGGGCTGGGCCTGCACCAGATCCGAGGTGAGGTCGTCACCCGGGTTGTTGTGCTTGTCCGCGACCAACCCGGTCAGATATCCGACCATTTCCTGCATGGCGGTCCGGGTCTGCTCACCGGTGCTGGTGTGCGAGATCAGCGTGGACGTCCAGCCCCGGAAATTTCCCCGGTCGGCGACCGGTACCCCGAACAGTTCGCAGATCACGGTGACGGGAAGCGGCATGGTGAAGTGCTCGACGAGATCGACTTCCGGGCGGTCGGCGAATTTGTCGATCAGGTCGTCGGTCAGCTGCTGGATACGCGGTTCGAGTCGGGCGACCCGGGCGGGAGTGAAGGCACGCGCGATGGCCCGGCGCATTCGCAGGTGATCGGCGCCGTCCTTGTTGAGCAGGTGATCGGCATCGGTCAGCACCCGTAGTGGCCAGTCGGCCGGAACGGTGCCATCGTGCATCGCGGGACAGTTCTTCGCGCTGTGACTGAACAGAGTGCCGTCACCGGCGAGAATCTCACCGACCGCCTGGTGGCCGACCGCCATCCAGGCCCGGACTCCGCCCGGCAGTTCGTAGGGCACGATCGGCCCGGTCCGGATCATCCGGTCGAAAGTGTCGACAACTGATTCTCCAGCGGTGGGCAGCTGGATGAGTGACTCGGTCATGCAGGACTCCGTGCTGTGATCGGACTCTGTACGCATGCGATCGACGCGTGCTCGAAGAGTGTGAGCCGGTTGGCAGCAGCCGATCGACTCGAGCGGTAATCTCTGCCGCACCGCGAAATTCGACGGTGCCGGATCGAAAAATCCAAAGTTTTGGCGAGTCGTTCCGACGAATGACGACAGCACTGCGGCCGGGCGCCGGATGATGCCGGAACTGACCGGCCGGCCACCATGTCGCCCGCAGGCTCTGGCTGTGGCCGAGTCCTGGGCCGGGTACGGAGCGGTCGGGTGGGCCTGCCGGTAAGGCGCTCGAAGGAGCTGGAAATCCCGACGAAAGGTAGCGTCACTCAGGCGGGGCAGAGGGTCGACGGCGCAGTGGTGATTGTCGGATCCGGAATCCGCGCAAGGTGTAGATCTGCTGTCAGCGAAAACGCGAGGGCCGGACCGGCACTCGGCTGGCATGCTGAGTGCCATGGAGAAGGACTTGTGGGAGGCCGAGCGGCGACTCCAGGCTGCGCAGCTGGCCGGGGATGTCCAGGCGCTGGATGAGTTGCTCGATGACAGGCTGATCTTCACTTTCGGCTCGGACACGTTCACCAAGACCGATGATCTCGAGCTGCACCGCACCGAGGCCCAGATCGTGAGCACGCTCGAGGAAGAACAGCTGACGGTACTGGTGGAAGGGACGACCGGGGTCACTTGGTTCCTCGGCGTCGTCGAAGGCAGCATTCATGGATCACCATTCGCAGCCAGGATGCGCTACACCCGCGCCTGGGCGCACGACGACTCGCGTGGCTGGCGGGTCGTTGCCGCTCATGCCTCGGCGGTCGAGTAATTCGAAGAGTTCGCCCACGTCGACCAAGGTCGAAATTCGGCTGTACAGACTTCCCGAGATCGTCGGTGACGCCGAGATTCACCGGCAAACGGTGTCGCAGACGACCTGTAGAACCACGAGTCCATCACGGCGGCGAGTGCCGGCCTCGGCGGTCTGATTCTGTCGCATATTACTTGGCCGATCGGCCATCAATCGGCCGGATATTTCGAGACTTGGCCACGTATTTTGAGACCCTACAACAGCAATGCTCAGCCGCGGGCCATATCGACGAAGCGCGACAGATGCAGCTGGTGAGCGACGGTGATGGTTGCCGTGGGCCCGTTACGGTGCTTGCCGACGATCAGGTCCGCTTCGCCACCACGCGGATCGTCGCGCTCGAACGCATCCGGCCGGTGCAGCAGGATGACCATGTCGGCGTCCTGCTCGAGCGAGCCCGATTCACGCAGGTCGGAGACCTGCGGACGCTTATCGGTGCGCTGTTCCGGACCACGGTTCAACTGGCTGATCGCGATGACGGGAACTTCCAGTTCCTTGGCCAGCAGCTTCAGATTTCGGGAGAAGTCCGAGACCTCCTGCTGCCGGGATTCGACTTTCTTACCCGAGGTCATCAGCTGGAGGTAGTCCACCACAACCAGTTTCAGGTCGTGGCGCTGTTTCAGCCGTCGCGCCTTGGCCCGAATCTCCATCATGGTGAGGTTCGGTGAATCGTCCACGAACAGCGGTGCTTCGCTGATCTCGCTCATCCGCCGCGCCAATTTGGTCCAGTCGTCGTCGCTCATCCGGCCGGCCCGCATATCCCCGAGCTTGATCTTCGCCTCGGCCGACAGCAGGCGCATGACGATCTCGGTCCGGCTCATCTCCAGTGAGAAGATCACGCTCGCCAGCCCGTGCCGAATCGAGGCACTGCGCATGAAATCCATTCCCAAAGTCGATTTGCCGACGCCGGGTCTCGCCGCGACGATGATCATCTGCCCCGGGTGCAGGCCGTTGGTGAGTTCGTCGAGTTCGGAGAATCCGGTCGGGACACCGAGGGAAATACCGCCCCGGGATGCGATGGAGTCGATCTCGTCCATGGTGGGCTGGAGGAGCTCCTCCAGCGGGAGGAAATCTTCGGAGGTCCGGCGTTCGGTGACCTCGTAGACCTCGGCCTGGGCGCGGTCGACCACCTCGGCGACGTCCTGGCCGTCGGCGCCCGCATAGCCGTACTGCACGATGCGGGTGCCGGCTTCCACCAGGCGGCGCAGGATCGCCTTCTCGGCCACGATCTCGGCGTAGAACCCGGCGTTCGCCGCGGTCGGGACGGTCTGGGTGAGGGTGACCAGGTAGGGGGCACCGCCGATTCTCTTCAGTTCACCTCTGCGGTCCAGGCCGGCGGCGACGGTGACCGGGTCCGCGGGTTCGCCGCGTCCGTAGAGATCGAGGATGGCGTCGTACACGGCCTGATGGGCGGGCCGGTAGAAATCACCGGAGCGCAATACTTCGACCACGTCGGCGATGGCGTCCTTGCTGAGCAGCATGCCGCCGAGCACCGACTGTTCGGCCGCCATATCGTGTGGCGGCTGGCGCCCGAAATCCTCGCCTGGGGGCTCCGGCGGGAAATCCGTGTGCCCGCGGTCATCGACGACTGCCATCCGACTCGACCGTCCTCTCCTTCTGACCGGACGCACCCTTCGACGACCGGTTCTACCCCACGGGTCCGACAAGTTCGCCGGGAGCCCGCAGCGCCGTCGACCAGTGGTCAGGCGTACCAGCTATCACCCAGAAATAACCGAACCCCCGCATTGTGACGTGGTGTCGCACATGGTGCTGCGATGAACCTAGGCGAGGTTCTATCCACATGCCAACCACGCCTGTGCACAGACCTGTGGATAGCCTGGGGATAGTTCACCTCAGGCTGTGCACAACTTGTGGACAACTTGGGGAAAATGCAGGTCAGACCAGGAAAATGCCCAGCTAGATCTAGATTTCTCGCGACCACGCAGTGTGGATAAACAAAGCATCGGCGTGTCGGAGATGTTGAACATCCGGGCGTGTTGAGTTAGCGGACAGGCGAACAGGGATGAGCTGCGTCACATTACGTCCGGTTGGTTTTGTGATCGATCCACAGGACTCGCATCTTGTGGATAAGACACCCCCACCTCGAAGCGGCGCGGCCTGCGGATATGCAGGCGCCCGCCATCAAAAGAATTTCAGCAACCGTCGAGCTAACCAGCGATTGCTATGGCAAAGCACAACCGACCGGAGATCACGTCTACCCATGGCCGAGCGGACGTGATCCCCGGTTTCGGGGTATGTATTCGTGGGCCGACTCAGCCGGCGGCCACGACCTCCAGCGCAAATTTCGCGGCGACGTCCGGGTGCAGATGGACGGTCACCTGGTGCTTACCGGTGGCCTTGATATGCGACTTCGGCAGTTCGATGCTGCGCTTGTCCAGCACCGGGCCCCCGGCCGACTTGATGGCGGCGGCGACATCGGACTGGGTGACCGAACCGAAGAGTTTTCCGGTGCCCGCGGTCTTGACCGACAGCGAAACCCCTTCGAGGCCCTCGATGGCCTGCTTCAGTTCGTTGGCATGGCCGAGATCGCGCACCCGGCGGGCCTCCTGGGCCCGGCGGATTCCCTCGACCTGTTTCTGCGCACCGCGGCTGGCGACGATGGCCAGCCCACGGGGCAGGAGGTAGTTACGGCCGTAGCCGTCCTTGACCTCGACGGTGTCGCCGGGAACGCCGAGGTTGTCCACATCGGCAGTCAGAATGAGCTTCATATGCTTGACCGACCTTTCTCAGCGAGCCGTCGAAACGTAGGGCAGCAGCGCCATCTCACGCGAGTTCTTCACAGCGATGGCGATATCGCGCTGGTGCTGTACGCAGTTGCCGGTGACCCGGCGAGCGCGGATCTTGCCACGCTCACTGACGTACTTGCGCAGCAGCGGCACATCCTTGTAGTTGATGTCGACGATGCCGGACTTGCTCTCCTTGCAGAAAGCGCAAGCCTTCTTCTTGAGCACCTTTTCGCGCGCCGGTGCCTTGGCCATTTTCGTTCACTCCGTATTCTTGGTGGCCCGCTGTCGCGGGCCGATGCGGGCCGTCTCAGAACGGCGGTTCATCGTCCGTCCGCCCGCCCCCGAAGGAGCCGGCCGCGGGCGCGCTACCCCACGGGTCGTCCGCAGCGCCCTGGTCGGACCGTCCACCGCCACCGTTTCCGGCGTTGTAGTTACCACCACCGCCGCTGTTGGAACCGAATCCACCGCCACCACCACCACGACTGGTCTTGTTGACCTTGGCCGTGGCGTACCGCAGCGACGGGCCGACCTCGTCGACCTCGAGCTCGACGACTGTGCGCTTCTCGCCCTCACGGGTTTCGAAGGAGCGCTGCTTGAGCCGTCCGCTGACGATCACACGGGATCCCCTGGTGAGGCTCTCGGCGACGTTCTCCGCGGCCTCGCGCCAGATATTGCAGCGCAGGAACAGCGCTTCGCCGTCTTTCCACTCGTTGGTATTACGGTCGAAAATGCGGGGTGTCGAGGCCACGGTGAAATTGGCCACCGCCGCGCCCGCGGGCGTGAATCGAAGCTCGGGATCGGCCGTCAGATTTCCGATGACCGTGATTACCGTATCGCCAGCTGCCATGGGGGTTCCTCCTGCTCGGTGTGCAGTCCGGGTGCACTCGCCTGTTGCGCTAGAGCCTAGAGACAGACTCCGACGAAACGGCGGTAGCGCCGGAACTACTTGTCGTTGCGCAGAACCTTGGTGCGCAGCACCTGCTCGTTGAGGCCCAGCTGGCGGTCGAGTTCGTTCACCGTGGCGGGCTCGGCGGTCAGATCGATCACCGCGTAGATGCCTTCGGCCTGTTTACGAATCTCGTAGGCGAGGCGCTTACGGCCCCAGATATCGACCTTGTCGATTTTGCCGCCCTCGGTGCGGACAACGCCGAGCATATTTTCCAGGGACGGTCCGACGGTGCGCTCGTCCATGCTCGGATCGAGGATGACCATCACTTCGTAATGACGCACGAACCAATCACCTCCTGTGGTCTTGGGTCGGCCACGGACGGTCCGTGGCAGGAGGGTCGTTGCGTCAGCAACCGGGCAAGACTACCCGAGCGGACCGCCGGAAACGAAATCGATCTTCGGCACGGTGACGACCTTGCCGACGAAGTCGCGAAATGGAATTCCGCACTCGGATCGAGGTCGATTTCGACTATTTCTCGTACATCTTCCGACCTGGTCGAACACGGGCACAACCGGCGGCCGGCGCCGATACGATCGCGCGGCGGCACGTGGCGGAGCCCACTAGTGTGTCGGTATGTCGATCGGACCGGCCGTACGTGTGCCCGGGGCCGATCGCGTCGGCCGCGGTACCGCCGTCCTCACGGTTGTGCTGTTGTGCGGCGCGACCCTCGTGGTGGCATTTCTCAACAAGGCGCGCTGCGCCGGAGCCCCCTTCCGCGCCGACGGTCGCAGTGCCGCTTTCGATTACGTCAAGGACGCCCGGGTCTGTTATTCCGATATCCAGTTCCTCTGGCTGGGCCGCGATATCGATCAGCATATTTTTCCCTACGTGCACGGCGGCATCACCGCCGACGGCACCCTTACCGGCGGCGCCGTGGAATATCCGGTGCTGAGCGGGCTGCTGATGTGGCTCGGCGCGCTGGGGGCCCACAACGACGCGGCCTTCCTGCTCCGTTCGGCACTGCTGCTGGCACCGTTCGCTCTGGTCACCGCCTGGCTGCTGGCCCGCTTGGCCGGGCGGGCCGCGCTGCTGTGGGCCGCGGGACCACCGCTGGTGCTGTACGCGTTCCACAATTGGGAACTTCCGGTGGTGTGCACGACGGTGGCGGCTGCCGCGGTGATGGCCACCACCCGTTGGCCGTTACGCGCCCGTGGGGCGGTGGCGGCGATGCTGCTGGGCCTGGGCTTCTGTTTCAAGATCTATCCGGCGATCTTCGTGATCCCGCTGCTGCTGTATGTGCTGACCGGCGGGGAGCGGGGGCGCGCCGGCCCGGGAGAACGCACCGGGCCGGATGTAGCCGGTGCGCTGGGCACCGCGGCCGCCGCATTCGGCACGGTGGTGGCGGTCAATCTGCCGTTCGCGCTGGCCGGTTTCGACGGCTGGCGTGCCTCGATCGAGTTCCAGCAGCAGCGCGAGGCCGATATCACCACCAATTCGATCTGGTACTGGGGTCTGCGGCCGCTGTTCGGCTCCGACCCGCTGAGCAGCGCCGCGTTCGCGGAGATCGTGTCGATCGCCTCGCCGACACTGATCAGCGTGTCGTTCGCCGTGGCCGTGGGGGCGGGGTGGCTGCGGTACGCCCACACCGGCGTGTACCCGTGGCTCGGCGTCAGCGGGGCGATGCTGTGCGGGTTCCTGCTGTTCCACAAGGTGCATTCGCCGCAGTACACCCTGTGGCTGGTCCCGTTCCTGGTGCTGCTGGCGGTGCCGTGGCCGGTCGTGGGGAGCTATCTGGTCGCCGATATAGCGATCGGGGTGGGCGTCTTCCGCTACTTCTACACGATGGGGGCCGGGCATTCGGTCGAGTTGATGGAGGCGGTGGTCCGGTTCGGCGTCTGGGGTCGGGCCACCCTGCTGGTGGTGTTGTTCTGGGTGTTCCTGAGGGTGCCGGCGCGGGCACTGCGGGTACACGCCGCGGCGGATCCGGAAGAGGCGACGCCGGTGCGGGAGGCCGGACCGAGGGCACGCGGCTGAACCGGTTCCAATAAAACTAGAACGTGTTACATTCAGAGTATGGCACCCGTCGCGTCCTACTGCGCCGACCACCGTTATCGGAGGTGTTCGCCGTATTCGGGCCGTACGGCTGACAGCGGCCGGATCAGCCGCCGCGCGGCAATTATGTAACTTGTTCCAGGCATAGGGAGACAGCACCGCCATGCGTACCAATATCTGCGACCGGCTGGGGATCGAGTTCCCCATCTTCGCCTTCACCCACTGCCGCGATGTGGCGGCCGCGGTCAGCAACGCCGGCGGTCTCGGCGTACTCGGCGCGGTCGGGTTCACCGCCGAACAGCTCGAGGTCGAACTGGCCTGGCTGGACGAACACGTGGGCGACAACCCCTACGGCGTCGACCTCGTCATCCCGTCCGAATACGAAGGCAAGGGCATCGACGGCCTGTCCCCCGAACAGCTCGAGACCGAACTCGCCAAACACGTCCCCCAGGGGCATCGCGACTTCGCCGAAAAGATCCTCGCCGACCACGGCGTGCCGAAGCTCCCCGAAGAAGAGGTCCACCCGCAGCTGCTCGGCTGGACCGCCACCACCGCCGCGCCGCAGGTCGAGGTGATCCTGCGGCATCCGAAAGCGAAGCTGGTCGCCAACGCGCTCGGTACCCCGCCGCCGGAGTTCGTCTCCCAGATCCAGGAATCCGGCCGGCTGATCGGCGCGCTGTGCGGTTCGGTGAAACACGCGCTCAACCACAAGGCCGCCGGCCTGGACTTCGTGGTCTGCCAGGGCACCGAGGGCGGCGGCCACTGCGGCGAGGTCTCCTCGCTGGTGCTGTGGCCACAGGTCATCGACGCCGTGGGTGATCTACCGGTCCTCGCGGCCGGCGGAATCGGCGACGGCCGCCAGGTCGCCGCCGCGATGGCGATGGGCGCCGCGGGCGCGTGGACCGGCTCCATCTGGCTGACCGTGGAAGAGGCCAATGTGCCCCCCGCCCAGATGAAGACCTACATCGACGCCACCAGCCACGACACCATCCGCTCCCGCGCCTGGACCGGCAAACCGGCCCGTATGCTGCGCAACGACTGGACCGACGCCTGGGAGTCCGCCGACACCCCCGACCCGCTGCCCATGCCGCTGCAGATGATGGTGGCCCTGGACGGCGTGAAGCGCGGCCACCGCTACCCGGAAGCCGCCAAGGACGTGAACTTCAACCCGGTCGGCCAGGTGGTCGGCATGATGAACAAGACGGAACGCTCGGCCGACGTCATGAACCGCCTGGTCGAGGAGTACGTCACGGCCTGCGAGCGGCTGAACAAGCTCAACGGCGATATCTGATCGCACCGAAGAGTCGGCTTTCCGGAAGCCGAATGCAGAACGCCGCCAGAAGTACCTCTGGCGGCGTTCTCGTCTGTAACCCGTCCGACCAGAACCGGCATGGGGCGGCAACGGGCGTCGGGTGAGGGCCGCCGGGTGACGGCTGAAGCCGGGGGGTGCCGGCCTGAAGGGGGCTCAACAGCCCAGAAGTCGGCGGTGGCGAGTGTGTTCGCGCTGCCCTGCGACGCCGCGGGTGGCGCCGAAAACAGCGTCTTTCGCGAGTGAGCCCGCGCTTTCGCCTGCGCGAGTGAACTCACCGGCAGAGGTGGGGTTGTGAGCTCGCTCGTGAAGGTACTGTGTTTTTTGGCGCGCCTCCGGCGCGCGGGGTTGAGGCCCCCTTGGTCTCGCCGTTTCGGC
>NZ_JBKOOL010000052.1:0-33177 GCF_046764065.1 Nocardia sp. NPDC002869 | reverse complement strand
CCGGCCGCGCCTGCGTCCGGGACCGGCGGGTTGTACGCTCGGCCAGTGTGAGCGTCGACATAACCGCATCGGCGGCATGGCAGAAATTGCGCGATCATCACACTGCGATCGCCGCCCTACAACTGAGGGACCTGTTCGCCGAAGATCCACCGCGCGGCCGCGATCTCACGCTGACCGCGGGTGAGCTGCGGATCGACTACAGCAAGCACCGCATCACCCGGGAAACCCTGCGATTGCTGGTGGAACTGGCCCGGGAAGCAGGTGTGGAGACGCAGCGCGACCGGATGCTGCGCGGCGAACACATCAACACGTCCGAGGACCGGGCGGTGGGGCATACCGCGTTGCGGTTGCCGAAGGGCAGTTCGCTCACCATCGACGGCGCGGACGCGGTCGCCGCGGTACACGAGGTACTCGACCGGATGGGCGCCTTCGCCGACTCGGTGCGTTCGGGCAACTGGCGCGGTGCGACCGGGGAGCGGATCCGCACGGTGGTGAACATCGGTATCGGCGGTTCGGATCTCGGCCCCGTGATGGTGCATCGGGCGCTGCGCCACTACGCGGACGCCGGTATCGGCGCCCGGTTCGTGTCCAATGTGGATCCCGCCGACCTGGTGGCCACACTCGCGGATCTGGATCCGGCGACCACCCTGTTCATCGTGGCCTCCAAAACCTTTTCGACCCTGGAGACCCTGACCAACGCCACCGCCGCCCGCCGCTGGCTGGTCGACGCCCTCGGCCCGGACGCCGTGGCGAAACATTTCGTCGCGGTGTCCACACACGCCGGGCGGGTCGCCGAGTTCGGTATCGACACCGACAATATGTTCGGCTTCTGGGATTGGGTCGGCGGCCGGTATTCGGTGGATTCGGCCATCGGGCTGTCGGTCATGGTGACGATCGGTCCCGCCCGGTTCGCCGAATTCCTCGCCGGTATGCACGATATGGACCGCCATTTCGCCACCGCGCCGCTGGCGGAGAACGCCCCGGCCCTGCTGGCGCTGCTCGGTGTGTGGTACGCGAACTTCTTCGGCGCGCAGTCGCGCGCGGTGCTGCCGTACTCCAACGATCTCGCCCGCTTTCCGGCCTATCTCCAGCAGCTCACGATGGAGTCGAACGGAAAATCGGTGCGCGCGGACGGTTCCCCGGTCACCACCACCACCGGTGAGATCTTCTGGGGCGAACCCGGCACCAACGGTCAGCATGCCTTCTATCAGCTCCTGCACCAGGGCACCCGGCTGATCCCCGCCGATTTCATCGGTTTCGCCCAGCCCACCGATGATCTGCCCACCCGCGACGGCACCGGCAGTATGCACGACATCCTGATGAGCAATCTGTTCGCGCAGACCAAGGTGCTGGCGTTCGGGAAGACCGCCGAGGAGATCGCCGCCGAGGGCACGCCGCCGGAACTGGTACCGCACAAGGTGATGCCCGGCAACCGGCCCAGCACCACGATCCTCGCGCCCCGGCTCACTCCCGCAGTGCTGGGCCAGCTGATCGCGCTGTATGAACACCAGGTGTTCGTGGCGGGTGTGATCTGGGGGATCGACAGTTTCGACCAGTGGGGTGTGGAACTGGGCAAGCAGCAGGCCTTGGCGCTGGCGCCCCTGCTCACGGACCCGGAAGAACCCGAACCGCAGGATGATTCGTCCACCGATGCGCTGATCCGGTGGTACCGCGCCAACCGCTGACCCTCACCACGGCCGGATCGTCAGGTTCACCCGCGCGGCGGTCGCGGTGACCAGCCGGTGCAGTGCGGCCGCATCGGCTATCCGTTCCGGGTGGAGACTCGCGACGGTCAGGATGTAGTCGTCCCGGAAACGGCACAGGTAGCCGGACAGCCGGGTGCGCGGCCGCCGCGCGTAGTCGAGGCCGGGATGAACGGCTCGGGTCGCGATACCGGTGCATTCGTGCGGCCCGAGGGTCGACAGCGCAGGCGGGATCGCGCCGATATTCGAGCAGAGGATGTCGCGTTCCCCCGCTCCCCGGGACAGCAGATGGGCCACCTTGTCGGGCACCAGGTAGAGGAACTCTTCCGGTAGTCCCCCGGGGCTGGTCATCCGACGCTCGTAGGCCGACCGGCTCTTCGCGCGGATATCGGCCGGACCGTCCCCCGGGGTCACCGCGATCTCGGTCACCGCCAGATCGTTGTCGATCCGGGGTTCGTCCCGGGTGTCCACAGGCAGGCTCGCCGCGATCTCGGCCCCGGGAAAGCCCGCGGTCCACAGGATGTTCGCGACGAACCAGATGAACAGACTGTTGGCTGTGCCCCCGTATCGCGCGGCGACCGCCTCCCAGTCCTCGGCCGGGCAGCGCAGGATGAGCGCCGTTTCGGGCAGTGCGGCAGACGTGGGTGTCTCGGCAGATCCGGATGGGTCGATCCGTTCCTCGATCGCCGGCGGCACCGGAAGTCCGGCAGGGTCGGGCGGGGCGGCTCGGGCCGCGGGGCCGCCGGATACGGATTGTGACTGCGACCAGGAAGAACCCGATGGTGCGATCGGGCGGCGCGGTGTAGCCGCGGTGTGCGGCGCGCGGTCCGCGCCCGTCGCGGTCCCGTCGCGTCCGGCAACCGGCTTCTCGTGCCCTGGCCCGCGCACACCGCGCGGTATCCGGGTCACGGCGGCACGCACACCACCGAGCCCGACCGTCGCCCAGATACGCGCCGCGTCGAACCAGTCCGAACCCGGGCCGTTCCCGGTGTCGTCGCCCGGCGCCGCCGCCGTCCGGGGGCACACAAGGTCCACCGCGCGGTCCGAGTCCATCGCCTCCAGCGCGCGTTCCACGGCGAGAATCAGCCCCCGGGCATCGGCGAGAACGTGAGAGCAGGTGAGAACCACGATCGTGCCCCCGTCGGTGAGTGGCGCCACCGACAGTCGCCAGCCCGGACCGTGTTCGGGATCCAGGTCGGCACCACACGCGTCGGCCCAGTCCGGGATCTCGGCGGGTGCGAGCGCCGCACGGTGCCGGTCGAGCGGATGAGCGCGATCATTGCGCTGCCACCGTGCCCGAGCGCCCGGGACCCGGGGGCGGACCACCCGGCGGGCCAGCGGCCCGGTACGCAGTGCCCCGTGCAAACGCGCGAGTATCTCGGGTTCCACCGCCCCGGCGGTGCGCCACAGGCCCTGGAGCGCGATCGGGGTGCCGAGCCCCTGGTGGGTGCGCAGGAAGATTTCGTCGACAACGCTCAATCGGCGCATTCGCACAGGCTATCGGGACGAGGCCGCACACGACCGGACCACGGCAGGGCCGCCCACCTGCCCACCGATACCGACCGGTCCCGATCCCCCGGCGGCCCACAGTGTGACATGGGACGCATAATCGATGGATGCTCACGCACGAGGTTCTCAACCAGGTCCCGCCCATCACACCGTTCGAGGTCTCGCGGGACCCGGCGTTGCTGGCCGGTCTGCACCGGGAGGGCGCCGGGTGGGCGGAGGCGGAAGTGCGCGAACTCGGCACGCTCGCCGGTACCGAGCGGGTTCAGGAGTGGGGCCGGCTCGCCAACGAGTATCCGCCCGTCCTGCACACCCACGACCGTTACGGCCACCGCGTCGACGAGGTGGAATTCCATCCGCACTGGCACGACCTGATGACGGTGGCGGTCGAACACGGGCTGCACGCCGCACCGTGGGCCGACGACCGGACCGGCGCCCATGTGGCGCGGGCCGCTAAGTTCTACGTCTGGGGCGCCGCCGACGCCGGGCATATGTGTCCCGTCTCGATGACCTACGCCGCGATTCCGGCGCTGCGGCACAATCCGGAGCTGGCGGCGCAGTACGAACCGCTGCTCACCGCCCGCGCCTACGACTTCGGGTTACGCGAACCGTCGACCAAGGCGGGGCTCATCGCCGGGATGTCCATGACGGAGAAGCAGGGCGGGTCCGATGTCCGGGCCAACACCACCACCGCGATCCCGCAACCCGACGGCACATATCGGCTCGTCGGCCACAAATGGTTCACCTCGGCGCCGATGTCGGATATGTTCCTCACCCTGGCCCAGGCGCCGGGCGGGCTGTCGTGTTTCCTGCTGCCGCGGGTGCTGCCCGACGGTTCGCGCAACCCGATCCGGCTGCAGCGGCTCAAGGACAAGCTGGGCAACAAATCGAACGCGTCCTCGGAGATCGAGTACGAGAACGCGATCGGCTGGCCGGTCGGCGCGGAGGGCGCCGGAGTGAAGACCATCATCGAAATGGTCAATATGACCCGTCTCGACTGTGTGATCGGTTCCGCGGTCGGGATGCGCACGGCAGCCGTACGCGCGGTGCATCATGCCCGCCATCGCAAGGCATTCGGTGCCGCGCTGGTCGACCAGCCCGCGATGCGCAATGTGCTGGCCGATCTGGTGCTCGAATCCGAGGCCGCCACCACGGTCATGCTGCGGCTGGCCGGGGCCACCGATCGCGCCGCGGCGGATCCCGGTGAAGCCGCGTTGCGCCGGATCGCGCTCGCGGTGACCAAGTACTGGGTGTGCAAACGCGCGGCCCCGCACGCCGCCGAGGCCCTGGAATGTTTCGGCGGAAACGGTTACGTCGAGGAATCCGGGATGCCGCGGCTGTACCGGGAAGCGCCGCTCATGTCGATCTGGGAGGGTTCGGGCAATGTGGCCGCGCTCGACGCCCTGCGCGCGATGGGCACCCGGCCCGAGACCGTGGAGGCGTACTTCGCCGAGGTGTCCCGGGCGCGCGGCGAGAATCCGCATCTGGATCATGCGATCGACCGGGTCGGCAAGGAACTGGCCGATCGCAGCGATATCGAGTACCGGGCGCGCCGGATCGTCGAGCTGATGGCACTGGTCCTGCAGGGCGCCCAGCTGGTCCGGCACGGCCACCGCGCGGTCGCGGACGCCTTCTGCGCGTCCAGGCTGGGTGCGGACCGGGGTGCCGCGTTCGGGACGCTGCCCACGGGCGTGGATACGACGGCGATCATCGAGCGGGCGTTCGTCTGAACGGGTCAGCCGGGCGGCAGCACCTTGTCGAGGAAGGTGAGAGTGCGGTCGAGGCCACCTCTCGCCGCCAGGTCCGCATGGCCGGCCTCGAGAAACTGGACCGCGTGCTCCGTGCCGTTCAGGCCGAACTGCCCGACCAGCGCGAGGGTCAGCGGTAACGGGACGATGGCGTCGTAGACGCCGTGTACGACCAGGATCGGATCCCGGTAGCCGCTGACCGGCACGCTCATATAGTCGCGCACCACCGGCGCGAAATCCGGATCGTTCAGGGGCCGCGATAACAGGGACCCGATCTCCGTGGTGTTCAGCATGGCCGAGGCCTGGGAATTGCAGTTGGTGCTGAGCCCGGCGATGAACCGCCGGCCCTGCTGAGTCAGGAAATCGCGGACCTCGGGGCCCAGCCGGGCACCGACCATACCGGCGAGCACCATGGGCGCGGACCGGCCCACGTACCCGGGGATCTCGGGCTGATCCGGGCGCGACCGCAGGAAGACGCTCTCCAGATTGCTGACCGGGGCCAGGGCGGCGGTACCGCGGAAGTCGAGCTCCGGGGCGTACTCGGGGGCGAGCCGGCCGGTGCCGAGCGCGGCATGCCCGCCCTGCGACCACCCGGCCACCGCCCAGCTCGGGGCCAGTCCGGGGTATGCGGAGCGGGCGGCGCGCACCGCGTCGATGGTGGCGGTGGCCTCACTCGTGGTGTGCAGATACGGATGTGGACCCGGCGAATTGGGACTCAGGCCGATGTAGTCCGGGGCGACGACGGCGTATCCGGCGTCGTTGAGGCGCGCCACGGACGGCCCGGTTTCCTTCTCGAGCTTGTCGTAACCGGTGAGACCGCATTCCTGCGCGAGCCCGGAGGTGCCATGGTCCCAGGCGACCACCCGCCGGCCCCCGTCCGGGGCCGGCCCCTCGGGGATGCGCACCACGGCGGCCGCGGGGACCAGTTCACCGCCGGGGCCGGTGGTGACGTATTCGATCCGCTGCACACCGTCGAGCCCGGCCCACGGGCGGGCGAGCGGTTCGGCCGCGAGCAGCCGGCCCGGGTACCAGGCCGCCTCGGCCCGCGCGACTCCCGGCAGTCCGGCACCCAGCGCCGCCACCAGTGTCAGGACTGCCGCGAAAACTCGGGCATAGCGGACCATTGCTCTGTGCTCCTCTGTCGTGCGGCGGATCATCGTCCATGGTGGCAGCGGTCCGGTAGCTGCGCCCGTAGGTACGACGCGCGTCGAGCACCGGCAGCACTCAGCGAGTCGGTGGGGCCATCTGCCAGTGCCGCTCCAGGGCGCCCGCGATATCGGGCAGTACGGTGATCGGAACTTTCTTGTGGCGCAACATATTGCGTATCTCGTTGACCTGTTCGCGCTTACGCAGATCGTAGGCTCCCGAGACCGGCCCGCGGACCGGCGGAATGGACAGCAGCACGAGTTCGCCGGGCAATTCCTCACCTCCGGTCAGATCCAGCGCGAGCGACCAGCGCGCGTCCTCGTCGAGGCCGAAACGCCCGGCCACCACGCGCTCCCAATCGATACTGGTCGCCGACCACGGTGTCCGCCGATGGATCGCCTGCTCGGTGAGGATCACCGTATCCCGGGTGAACAGCGCGAACAGCGCGGCGACGGCGAGTATCGCGCCGAGGACTATCCCGGTGAACACCCGGGCGGGCCCGAACAGCAGCACCGTGGGAACGGTCACCGCCACGACCACCGCGACTCCGGCAAGGCTGTAACCCAGCACCCGACCGGTGGGCACGACACCAGCGTGCACCCTCTGCATACCGACTCCGTTCACCCCGCGAACTGGCGCTGGCCACACCGTACCGGATGATCGCCGGTGGCTCCGACGACGCTGGTCACCCGCTCAGAACAGCGCGACGGCGGCCTCGGCCGAGTACACGTGGAAGGTCATGCTCTGCTGGAAGTAGAGCTGGACCGTTTCGGCGTCGTGGGCCAGATAGCCGATGGACAGATCCTGGCCCACGGTGAGATCGAAGTCGCCGCCGCGGGTGGTGAGCACGAACGCCCCGTCGATGGCCGGCGCCCAGATGATCTCCCCGTCGGGGACCAGGCGTTCCAGATGCGTGCGCAGCGGATGACCGTGGTTGGAGGTCTCGCTGACCTTCGTGTACAGGTCGGCGCTCAGCAGCACCGAATACGGTCCGTCGACACCGGCCAGCCGCAACTGGCTCACCGCCAGAGCGATCACCTCGGGCACCCCGAACACATCCTCGGGCAGCGCGATCGAGCGGTTCGACGAGGCGGCGCGGATACCGGTGATACCGGCCGCCGCGTAACCCTCGAAGACGGACCGATCCTCGGCGAAGGCGATAGTGCGGGCGGCGTCCTTCACCGGGTCCAGGTCGGTGTCCTGGGCACCGCGCTCGACATTGTCGAGTTCCTCGCGCGACAGGGTGAACGGCACCCGCAACTCGACCAGCGGCGCCACCACCCGCTGCCGCGCCTGGACACCGTCGTGCGGGGCGGCGACAGGTGTCGTATGACCGAGCCCGCGCGCCGAATAGTCCGTGCCGTGCGGACCGGACAGGTCGACCACGCGGCGGCCGGCATTGTGCCGTTTGAAGGTCCGGGTGGCCTCCTCTTCGATGACCGCCCAGGCCGCGTCGGTGATCGGCGCGAGTTCGCGATGCAGGTTGTTCATACGGTGCTGCTCCTTTTCAACGTGCCGATACCGAGAGAACCGCCGGCGACCGGCGGCGGGCCCGGATCCGCCGCGGCGGCTTCCTCCGGCGGGTCGGGCAGATCCTCGAAGAAATCCTGGGGCGGAACGAAGAAGAGGGTGCCGGTGACGGCGGTGGAGAAATCCAGGATCCGATCGTGGGTGGCCTCGTCGGTCCCGAGGAACATCCGCTCCAGCATGATCTCGGTGGTCCGGGGGGTTGCCGAATAGCCGACGAAATAGGTGCCGAACTCGCCGTCGCGGACACTGCCGAACGGCATATTCGCGCGCAGGATCTCCCGTTCGGTGCCGTCCGGTTCGATCACCTGGTTCACCGCGATATGCGAATCCGGGGGTTTCACCTCGTCGTCGAGTTCGAAATCCTCGAGTTTGGTGCGGCCGATCACCCGTTCCTGCTCCTGCACCGGCAGCGCCCGCCAGGCGGTCAGATCGTGCAGGTACTTCTGCACGATCACATAGCTGCCGCCGGTGAAGTCCGGATCGCCGGCGCCGATCAGCGCGGCCCGGCCGGCGGGCGTATCCGGCAGGCCGCCCTCCGGGTTCTCGGTGCCGTCGACGAAACCGAGCAGGTCACGCTGTTCGAAATAGCGGAAGCCGACCGTTTCGTCGACGATCGTGCCGATATCGGCCAACCGGTCACCGATCGCCATGGCCAGTTCGAAACAGGCATCGTGCACCTGGCCGCGGATGTGGAAGAGCAGATCGCCCGGCGTGGCGGGAGCCCGGTGCAGCGGCCCCTCGTACCCGGGGAACTCATGCAGTTCGGCCGGGCGGGGTCCGCCGAACAAGCGATCCCAGGCGGTGGAGCCGATCCCGGTGATACAACCCAGCCCGGCGCCCGGCAACCGGAATCCGATGGCCCGGCGCAGACCGGGCAGCTCGGCGAGCAGATCCCGGGCCGCCGCCTCACCGCCGGGGTCGATGGTGGCGACCAGGAAATACGCGGCCGGGGTGAGTGGTTCGAGAATCGGCTGCGGCTGCCCCATAGCCGATCACATTACCGGCGCGGGACCGCCAAACGCGCGACCCGGGCTACCTACTTGGCCACTGTCAGCAGAAAGGCCACATCATCGATGGCCTGCACACTGTGCCGGGCCTTCGGCACCACCAGCAGATCCCCGGCCGAACCCTTCCATTCGTTGTCCCCACTGTGCAGCGTGAGCGTGCCGGAGAGGACGAGCAAGGTGGCCTCACCATTGTTGTCGTGTTCGGCCAGGGCCTGGCCGGCGCACAACCCCACCACGGTCTGGCGTAGCGAATTCGCGTGACCGCCGTAGATGGTCTGCGAGCTGCGGCCACTGGTGACGGTCGCGGCCAGCTTGAGTTGCTGCCGGGCCACCGCCGTCAGCGATTTCTTGTCCATGGACAGCCTTTCGCCTCCGCATACCCACGACCGGGCTGTGATCGCGGGACGTACAGCCGAGTATGCCCGACCCGGCTCCACCGTTCCGGCGTTTTCCGAGGCTCGGGCCGGTATCGCCCGCCGGGGCGCGGGCAATGGCCTTCAGTCGCGGGTGAAACGCCTGATCCGGTAGCGCAGCCCACTCGAGGATTCGAGCCAGGTCGCCGGATCGGCCGACGACCACTCCGGCCCCAGGGCCGGGGCGTGCGCGTCACCGTCCACCTCGGTGTCGACCTCGGTGATCAGCAGTTCGCCGGCATACGGTAGCGCCAGCCGGTAGATCTCGCCGCCGCCGATCACCCATGTCGCCGCGGGCGCCGCGAGTGCCAGCGCGGCCTCGACCGACGCGGCCGCTTCCGCTCCGTCCGCGGACCACCCGGGCTGCCGGGTCACGACGATATTGCGCCGGCCCGGCAACGGCCGGAACCGGGCGGGCAGCGAATCCCAGGTGCGGCGGCCCATGATCACCGGATGACCGGCGGTCGTCTCCTTGAACCGAGCCATATCCTCGGGCACCCGCCACGGAATGGTGTTGTCCACCCCGATCACCCCGGCGGGGGTCTGCGCCCAGATCAGGCCGATCACGCGGGTGGATCCGGTCACGGTCACACCGCCACCGGCGCTTTGATCCCCGGGTGGTGCCGGTAGTCGTGGACCCGCACGTCCTCGTACCGGTAGTCGAACAGCGAGGCGGCGGGTTCGAGTTCGAGCACCGGAAACGGGTACGGCGCGCGGGCCAGCTGCTCGGTCACCTGGTCGTGGTGGTTGTCGTAGATATGGCAGTCACCGCCGGTCCAGATGAAATCACCGGGCACGAGCCCGGTCTGCTGGGCGACCATCACGGTGAGCAGCGCGTAGCTCGCGATATTGAACGGCACGCCGAGGAAGAGGTCGGCGCTGCGCTGGTACAGCTGGCAGGACAACCGGCCGTCGGCGACATAGAACTGGAACAGCGCATGGCACGGTGCCAGCGCCATCCGGTCCAGCTCGGCCACATTCCAGGCCGAGACGAGCATCCGCCGGGAATCGGGGTCGGTACGCAGCGTGTGCAACACCTGGGCGATCTGATCGATATGGCGGCCGTCGGGAGCCGGCCAGGACCGCCACTGCACCCCGTACACCGGACCGAGCTCGCCCTCGGCATCGGCCCATTCGTCCCAGATACCGACCCCGTGCTCCTGTAGCCATCGCACATTGGAGTCGCCGCGCAGGAACCACAGCAGTTCGTACACGATCGATTTGAGATGCACCTTCTTGGTGGTGATCAAGGGGAACCCGGCGGACAGGTCGTACCGCAGCTGATGTCCGAACACACTGCGGGTACCGGTTCCGGTGCGATCCGCCTTCGCGGTCCCCGTCTCCAGGACGAGCCGGAGCAGATCTTCGTACTGGGTGTCCGGAGCGTGTCGCGGGTCCGGGACCTGACTGTTCGCTGCGCTGACCACGGGCCGAGCTTACTTCGCGGCCGGTAGGCCGTGCCGCCGCCCCGGGGTACATCCCGCGTCGCGAGCGAGCGGCGAAGCCTCCGGGCGTTACGCCGCCGGCCACCCGGCGGCCCGCCCGGTCGCCGACCTGCCAAGCTGACCCCATGCGCACGCTGTATGTGATCGGTATCGGTGCCGGCGACCCCGACCAGGTGACGATGCAGGCGGTCAAGGCCCTCCGGGAGGTCGACGTCTACTTCGTGATCGGCAAGGGCGTCGAGAAACAGGAACTCGTGGCGGTGCGCACCGCGATCCTCGCCGAATACGCCGACCGCCCCTACCGGATCGTGGAGATCCCCGACCCGCCCCGCGACCGGGATCCCGCGGACTACCGGGGCACGGTGCTGGACTGGCACGAACGGCGTTCGCTGCTGCTGGAGGAGGCGTTCGCGGCGCACGAGGGAGTCGGCGCCATCCTGGTCTGGGGTGATCCCGCGCTCTACGACTCCACCCTGCGCATGGTGGAGCGGGTGCTGGCCCGGGGCGCGCTGGACTTCGACTACACCGTGATACCGGGGGTCACCAGTGTGCACGCCCTCGCGGCCCGGCACCGGACCGTGCTGCACCGGATCGGCGAACCGGTACACATCACCACCGGGCGCCGCTTGCGCGAGGAAGGACTGGGCGCCGGGTCGACAGTGGTCATGCTCGATGCCGACTGCGCGTTCACCACCGTCCCCGACGACACGTTCATCTGGTGGGGTGCCTATCTGGGGATGCCCGACGAAGCCCTGATCGCCGGCCGGGTCGGCGCGGTCGCCGGCGAAATCGTGCGGCAGCGGACGCGGTTGCGCGAACGCAAGGGCTGGATCATGGACATCTATCTGCTGCGCCCGGCCGAATGACCAGGTGATCGGCACCGGGGTCGTAGCATGGTCGGCATGACCGAACAGGACATACTCGGGCGGATCAAGGATCTCGTCGACCACGAGCACGACCTGCGGTCCCGGGCCTCGCGCGGGGAACTCGATCCCGATGTGGAGCGGCGGCGACTGGCCGAACTGGAGGTCATGCTGGATCAGTGCTGGGACCTGCTGCGGCAGCGGCGGGCCCGGATCGATCGCGACGAGCCACCGGACGAGGCCCAGCCACGATCGGCGGGACAGGTCGAGGGCTACCTACAGTAATGCCCGGCAGCGACAGCGACGCCACCGCGGACAGTGGGGTCGCCGAATACGATGTCATCGTCCTCGGCGGCGGGCCGGCCGGTGAGAACGCCGCCGCCTATGCCATCGCGGGCAGTGACCGCACCGCGGCGATCGTCGAACCGGAGAAGGTCGGTGGCGAATGCTCGTACTGGGCGTGTATCCCGAGTAAGGCGTTGCTGCGACCGGGCCACGTGCTGGGCGCCGCGCTGGGACTGCCCGGGATCGAGGCAGAAGGTCCCGATACCGCCGAAGTGCTGCGCCGGCGCGACGAATTCGTGCACGCCCACAACGGCGACCACGACGATACGAGTCAGGTCGAGTGGGCGGCCCAGCAAGGTATCGAGGTGATCCGCGGCGCCGGCCGGCTCGACGGGGAACGCCGGGTACGGGTCGGCGACCGGGTACTGCGCGCCCGCGCGGCAGTGGTGCTGGCCACCGGAACCCACGCGGCCGTCCCGGACGTCCCCGGCCTGCGCGAAGCCCTGCCCTGGACCTCTCGCGATGCCACCAACCTGCACGAGATCCCGAAACGAGTGATCGTGATCGGCGGCGGCGTGGTGGCCTGTGAGGCCACCACCTGGCTCTCGGCGCTCGGCGCGGAGGTGACCGTCCTGGTCCGCGGGGATCGGCTGCTCACGGGTGTGGAACCGTTCGCCGGGGAGTACGTCGCCTCCGCGCTCACCGCGCAGGGGGTGCAGATCAGGTTCGGGACCAGGCCGCTGCGGGTGACGCGCCCGGCGGCCGTCGACCACGGCGAGGGCCGGATCCACGGCGGCGCCGTCACGGTGCACGCCCAGGGCCCGGACGGGGAGACCACGCTCGTCGCCGACGAGATCGTGGTGGCGGCGGGGCGGGTGCCCAGCACCGACGGAATCGGCCTGGACACAGTGGGCCTGCCCGGCGGGTACGTCGAGGTCGACGATCAGCTGACGGTGTCCGGTGTACCCGGGGCCTGGCTGTACGCGGTCGGCGATATCAACCACCGCGCCGCACTCACCCATATGGGCAAGTACCAGGGCCGGGTGTGCGGGGACGTCATCGCCGCACGCGCCGTGGGCCGGTCGCTGACCGGCCCACGTTATCGGGCCGCCGCAGACCACCACGCGGTACCGCAGGTGGTGTTCACCGACCCCGAGGTCGCCGCCGTCGGGCTCACCGCCGACGCCGCCCGGAAAGCCGGCCACGAGATCCGCACCGTGGAACTGGATATCGCGGTCGCGGGTTCGGCGCTGGCCCGCGACGACTACACCGGCCGCGCCGCGCTGGTGATCGACAACACCACCGACACCGTGCTCGGTGCCACCTTCGTGGGCCCCGATGTCGGCGAACAGTTGCACGCCGCGACCATCGCGGTCGCCGGGCGCGTCCCACTCGACGCCCTGTGGCACGCGGTGCCCGCTTTTCCCGCGATCAGCGAATTCTGGTTACGACTGTTGGAGACCGATAGGTCGTCGTTACCATCGGGTAGATGAGCGCAACCGAACAGATCACGACCACGGACGGTGTGGTCCGCGGTCGCCGCGGCCGACGGGTGATGTACTGGCGGTCGCTGCCGTACGCCGCGCCACCCGTCGGTGACCTGCGGTTCCGTTCACCCCAGCCGGTGCAGCCGTGGACCGATGTACGCGACGCGACCTATTTCCGCGCCGCCGGTATCCAGCCGACCTTCGGGGTGCGGCTGGGCCCGCGCAAGCTGCAGGAGATGAGCGAGGATTCGCTGACACTGAATGTCGTGGCTCCCGCCACCGCCTCGGTGCGACCGCGTCCGGTGATGGTGTTCATCCACGGCGGCGGCTACCTCTTCGGCACTTCGGCGCTGCGCCTCTACTCCGGTGTCCAGCTGGCGGCCGACGGGGATGTGCTCATGGTGTCGATCAACTATCGGCTCGGCGCGTTCGGATACGCCGATTTCAGCGAGTTCTCCACACCGGACAGCCCCTACGACTCCAATCTCGGTCTGCGTGATCAGATCGCGGCCCTGCGCTGGGTTCGGGCCAATATCGCAGAATTCGGCGGTGACCCGGACAATGTGACGATCTTCGGCGAGTCCGCCGGCGCGCACGCCGTATTGAGCCTGCTGGCGACGCCCTCGGCGGAGGGCCTGTTCCACCGCGGTATCGCGCAGAGCCCCCCCGCGGACTGGGGGTTGACGGTCGCCGAATCGCGGGAGTTCGCCCGCCGCATCCTCGACCGGCTCGGCGTCGCCCCCGAGGACGCGAATCACGCACTGCGCGCCGCCGATCCGCACGATATCCGCCGCGCGTTCAACCGGGCGTCGAATGCGGCGATGGCGGAGTTCCCGGGATTCTTCCCGGCCGCGCCGGTAGCCGACGGCGAGTTGCTGCCGCGTACTCCGATCGACGCCTTCACCGAGGGCCACACCCACCGGGTTCCGCTGATCATCGGCACCTGCCGTAACGAGGGCGCCCTGTTCAACCGCTTCACCGATACGCTGCCCACCCGCCCGGAACGGCTCAAGAAGGCACTCTCGGCCGCCGGACCCGACCTCTACCCCCGGGTGTTCTCCACCTATCCGGGCTTCCCGGCCGAACAGGCCGCGATCCGCGCGGGCGGCGACTACTTCTTCTGGCGGCCCTCGGTGGCGGTGGCAGAGGGACACAGCCGTCACTCCCCCACCTACGCCTATCGCTACGATTTCGCGCCCCGGCTCCTCCAGCTCAACAAACTGGGCGCCACGCACGCGACCGATCTGCTGCCGACCTTCGGCACGGTCTACGAACCGTGGAGCCGGGCTCTCACCGCCGGTGGTAGCCGTCGCGGTCTGCTCGCGGTGACCCGCCAGGTCCAGAACAACTGGCTGCATTTCGCCCGCACCGGCGAACCGCTGCCGTCCTGGCCGCGCTACACCGAGCAGGAACGCAGCACGCTCATCATCGACGCGCCGGGCCGGGTGGACAACGACCCGGACAGCGCCCGGCGCAAGCTGTGGGCGGGTGTCCGCGCACCGCAGCTGGTTCCGGCCGGGGTCGGTGGGCCGGCTTTTCCGGCCGGCGACGCGGGAGCGGCCGCCGAGGCCGAGCCCGAAGGCGAGGGAACGTTGCTCGACACGGTCGCCGCGGCACACCCCATCGCCGCGACCGCCGCCGATGCGGCCGCGCAGGTGGTGGACGAAGTCGCCGACCGCGCGGACGATCCGGCACCGGAAGGTGCGGAACCCGATTCGAAACGGACCGGCTGACTCGACTGTCGCTCCGCGGCGACGCTTCCGTACGGGTCCGGGCACCGCCGCGCCGGGCGGCCGAGACCGGACCGGCGGACAGCACGGCCTATTTGAGCAGGCGTGACATCCGGCGATCGGCCAGAATCTTGCCACCGGTCTGACAGGTCGGGCAGTACTGGAACGACCGGTCGGTGAACGCGACCTCGCGGACCGTGTCACCGCACACCGGACAGGGCAGACCGGTGCGGGCATGCACCCGCATACCCGAACGCTTCTCACCCTTGAGCCGGGCGGCATCCTGCCCGACCGACCGCGCCACGGCATCCGCCAGCACCGTGCGCATCGCCGCGTACAGGTCGGCGACCTTCGCCGCGGGCAGCGTCTTCGCCGTGGCGAACGGCGAGATCTTGGCGGTGTGCAGGATCTCGTCGGAATAGGCGTTGCCGATTCCCGCGAGCACGGTCTGATCGACCAGCACATTCTTGATCCGCCCCGGCGCGGCGGCCAGCAGGTCGGCGAACTGCGGCTCGGTGACCGCGAGCGCGTCGGGCCCGAGCCGGGCGATTCCCGGAATCTGCGCCGGGTCGTTCACGATATAGACGGCGAGGCGCTTCTTGGTGCCCGCCTCGGTGAGGTCGAAGGCCGGGGTGGCGCCCTCGGGTGTGAAGAAGTGCACCCGCAACGCGAGCGGACCGCGACCCGGCTTGGGCGGGCTCACACTCGGGTTGTCGGTCCAGCGCAGCCAGCCCGCCCGGGACAGATGGGTGATCAGCCACAACCCCCCGCAGTCCATCCCGAGGAACTTCCCCCACCGCCCGGCGCCGGTCACATCCCGCCCCGACAGCGCCGTCACCGGCGGATCGAAGGTTTTGATCGCGCTCAGCGCCGCGATATCGATCCGCCCCACCACCGCGCCGACCGCGTGCTCCCGCAGGAACTGCGCCAGCGCCTCCACTTCCGGTAGTTCGGGCACGGCCTCAGGCTACCGGGGGCCGCCGACATCCGTGCGGTCCAAACGCCGGGTGATTCCGGTCGTGGTCACGGCCAGCAGCGTACCGATCACTACCAGGTCGAAGGCCATCTGCACCGTGGTCGCTACCCGGGCGGCCTGACCGACCGGGTGTACGTCACCGAAACCGACGGTGCCCAGCGTCGCGACGGTGTAATAGAGCGCGTCGTTGCGGGTGCGCAGCTCGGCGAACTGTCCGGGCCGGCGGAGCTCGAGGACGTAGTAGAACAGTGCGAAGAACACCACGACGAGAGTGATCAGGAAAAGCAACCCGTCGACGCGGCGGCCCGTATCGTCGCTCGCGGCCAGGAACTGGCCGATCCGGCGATAGGCCAGCCAGCACAGCCCTGCCACCCCGGCGATGAATGCCGCCAGCGTGACCACCCGCGTGGGCCAGAAGCCGGGAAGTTCCAGTCCGACCGGCACGAAGTAGTAGAACAGCAGCGCGGACAGCACCGTGCCCGCGTTCCGCCACAGATGCGCGCGGCCGGCGATACGTCGAGACCCCATGCGGTCATGATCTGCCCCCGGGGCCGACTCGACGGCCGGGCACGCCGGGCCGCGCACCGATTCCGCTCGCTCGGCTCCGTGGACGACCGGGCGGGACACGCCCGGGACCGCGTCCGGAATCGTCCCGGCCGGGAAACCGCTCGCGGCAGCGGGTCGGCGCTGCTAGCTTGCGGCGGTGGATCACTTCTCACGCTCGTGGACAGCGTTGCGCGCGGCGGTCGCCGGACTCGCGGACGCGGATTTCGGCCGGCCGTCGGGATGTACCGGCTGGCTCGTCCGGGATCTGGTCTGCCACCTGATCATCGATGCCCAGGATGTCCTGATCACCCTGGTGACCCCCACCGACAAGGAACCCACGCGCGACGCGGTGACCTACTGGGATATCGCCGAGACCCCACCGACCGGGGACGATCCACTCGACGCCCTGACCGTCCGGCTGGCCGCCGCCTACGGCGAGCCCCGCCTGCTCGAACTCCACTTCGACGATGTCGGCTCGGCCGCCGGCCGCGCCGCCGTACTCGCCGACCCGGACCAGCGGGTGAGTACCCGCGACGAGGTTCTCACCACCGGTGACTATCTGTCCGCCTACGTCCTGGAGTGGACGCTGCACCACCTCGACCTGGTCGCCCATCTCCCGCGGGCCGCACAACCACCCGAAGAGTGCCTCGCCCGCTCGCGGGAGCTGCTGGAGCGCATCACCGGAGCCGCATTCCCCGCGACGTTCTCCGACCGGGACGCCCTGTTGATCGGCACCGGACGCCGCGCCGCCACCGCCGAGGAAGAGACAGCCCTGGGCGAGCTGTCCGCGAGACTGCCGATGGTTCTCGGTTGAGCGAGACCGGCCGGAGACACCACCGAACCGCGACGCGGTCGGCTGCGCCCGTCCAGGCGGCCGCCGACCGCGACGCGGCGTACCGGTTCAGCCCTCTTCGCCGGCCGTGCCCGCGAGCCGGGCCAGCAACCGCGGCGCGATCACCGAGAACGATTCCACCGTCGTCATATCGTCGTGTGTCGCCGGTACCGCGTATTCGACGATCTCCCCGGCTACGTACGGCAACCAGTCCTCCGCCCGCGGGCCGGCCTGCCGCGCACCCGGTGTGGGTACCTCGGCGCGGAAGAAATCGATGACACCGCTGTAGGTCCGGGGCCGGTGTTCGGAGATCAGTTCCGCGGATCGCGCGGCGGTCCGGTACACCCCGCGCAACCGTTCGACCGGCAGGGTCAGCAGCTCCGGTGGGATCAGCTCGTGCAGCCGTTCCAGTTCGGCGTCGTCGAGTTCGCCGACGCCCCGGTCGGTCCCCGCTTCCTCGGTCACGATGCCCTGTTCCACCAGCGCCGCACGGAGCAGAGTTTCGAAGATTCCCGGATCGACGGCGGGATGGCTGTCGAGCAGGGCCAGCATCTCGACCTGCTCCCCCGCCGCCTGCAATTCGGTGGCGATGGCGTGCGCCAGCACGCCGCCCAAGGACCAGCCGAGCAGGCGATACGGACCGTCGGGCTGGATCCGCCGGATCTCCGACAGATACCGGGCCGCGATCTCCGCCAGCGAGTCCGGCGCGTAGTCGGGTTCGGTGTAGGCGGGCGACTGGAGACCATAGATGGGCTGATCGTCCGGCAGCAGTCCGGTCAGCGCGGCGAAACTCCACGCCAGCCCGTCCCGGGCGTGAACAGCGAAAATCGGGGTCGCCGTACCGGTCTCCCGGATGGGCAGCACTACCCGCAATGCCGCCTCGGACAGTTCCGCCGCGGCACCCGGTTCGACGATCCGGGCGGCGAGCCCGGCCACCGTCGCCTCGGTGAACATCCACTGCACACTGATCTCGGCCCCGGTGACCGCACCCAGCCGGGCCGCCACCTTGGTCGCGAGCAGCGAGTTACCGCCGAGCGCGAAGAACGAATCGTCCACACCCACCCGGTCCACGCCCAGGACTTCGGCGAAGACCTCGGCGACGGTCTGTTCCAGCGGAGTGCGCGGGGCGCGGTAGCCGGCGTCGGCCGCGAACACCGGTTCGGGCAGCGCGTTGCGGTCCAGCTTCCCGGCGGGGGTCAGCGGGATCTCGTCGATCACCATGATCGACGACGGCACCATATGGCCCGGCAGCAGCGCCTCGACATGCGCGCGCACGCCCGCCGTATCGACCGGAGTTCCCGGTGCGGCCACCACATACGACACCAGCGACATGACGCCGGCCGGATTGCGGTGCCCGACCGTGACCGCGAAATCGACAGCGTCGGACGAGGTCAGCGCGGAGTCGATCTCGCCGAGTTCGATACGGAAACCGCGGATCTTGACCTGGAAGTCGTTGCGGCCCACATACTCCACCGCCGGATCACCGGCGCCGTCGCGCCGCCAGCGCACGATGTCACCCGTGCGGTACAACCGCGACCCCGGCGCACCGAACGGGTCGGCGACGAATCGCTGCGCCGTCAGACCCGCGCGCGCGTGATAGCCGCGCGCCAGCTGGATACCACCGACATACAGCTCACCGGCCACACCCTCGGGAACCGGGTTCAACCGATCGTCCAATACCAGCGCGCGCGTACCCCGCACCGGGCCGCCGATCGTCACCGGATCGCCCGGCAGCAGCGCTCCGCTGATATTCGTCGCGACAGTCGCCTCGGTCGGACCGTAGGCGTTGTGCAGCCGGCGCACGACCCCACCGTCGCGGACCGTGGACCACTTCGCCACCAGATCCGCCGAGATGGCCTCGCCACCGGCGATGATGACCCGCATACCCGCCAGATCGGCCGGATCCAGCGAGGCCAGCACCGACGGCGTGATCAATCCGACCGTCACCCGTTCCCGGGCGATCAGCTCGCCGAGCTCGGCGCCGCCGTAGGTTCCCGGCGGTACCACCACGAGGGCGCCCGCGGAACCCACCGCCAGCAGCAGTTCCAGGATCGAGGCGTCGAAACTCGGGGACGCGAACGCCAGCGCCCGGGAATGCCGGTTCATTCCGTACTTTTCGACCTGTTCGGCACTGAAGTTCGCCAGACCGGCATGCGTGACGACCACACCCTTGGGCAGACCCGTGGAGCCCGAGGTGTAGATGACGTAGGCGGTGTTCGCCGGAGTCAGCGGACGGACCCGGTCGGCGTCGGTGACCGCAGCACCGGAGTAACGCCGCGAATCCTGTTCGTCGAGCACCAGCCAATCCACCGAATCCGGCAGCTCCGCCCGCACCGACGACACCGTCACACCCACCCGTACCCGCGAATCGGTGAGCATATGCGCGATCCGGTCCGCCGGATAGGTCGGATCGACCGGCACGAACGCCGCACCCGACTTGGTGACAGCCCACTCGGCCAGCACCGAATCCGCCGACCGCGGCACCGCCACGGCCACCAGATCCTCGGCCCCGAGTCCGCGCTCGATCAACACCCGCGCCAGCCGGTTCGAGCGCTCGTCCATCTCGCCGTAGGACAGCCGCTGATCCCGGAACACCACCGCCGGCGCCGACCGGTCCTCGGCCACCGCATCCGCCAGCAACTCCGGCAACGTACGCGCCGGCACCGCCGGACCACCGTGGACATCGACGAGCAGCCGGTGTTCGGACTCGTCGATGATCGGCAGATCACCGATGCGCGCTTCCGGATTCCGGGTGACAGCGGTCAGCAGGCACAGGAACCGGCGCGCGAAGAGCTCGACGGTGTCCGCGTCGAACAGTGCGCGGGCGTAGGAGAACTGTGCCGCCATACCGGCGCCGGTTTCGACGATATCGAGCGAGAGATCGAATTTGGCGATCTCGACATCGAAATCGACGGCGCCGATGCGCAGTCCGGGCAGCTCGACCTCGGTGACCGGTAGGTTCTCGAACGAGAGGGCCACTTGGAAGAGCGGATGCCGGGCGGTGGAACGCTGCACCCCCACCACTTCCACCAACCGCTCGAACGGCACGTCCGCGTTCGCGAAGGCCCGCAGGTCGGTTTCCCTGGTCGCCGCCAGGAATTCACCGAAACTCAGCTCGCTTCGTATCTGCGACCGCAGTACCAGCATATTGACGAACATTCCGACCACGTCGTCGAGTTCGGCCTCACCGCGCCCGGCGACGGGTGTGCCCACCGCCACGTCGTCGGTGCCGGACATCCGCGCCAGGAACAGCGCCAGCACCGCGTGCACCACCATGAAGACGGTCGCGTTGTGTTCGGCGGCCATCCGTGTCAGAGCCGCGTGCACCTCGGCATCGATCGGGAACGCCACCGTGCCGCCGGCGAACGACTGCACGCTCGGCCGCGGCCGATCGGCCGGCAGGTTCAGCTCGTCCGGCAGGCCGGCCAGTGCCGTGCGCCAGTACTCGACCTGCGCACTGAACAAGCTGTCCGGATCGTGCTCCGAACCGAGGACCTCCCGCTGCCAGAGGCTGTAGTCGGCATACTGCACCGGCAGCGGCGCCCACCCGGGGGTGGAGTCCGCGGCGCGCGCCATGTACGCGGTGATCAGATCCCGGGTCAGCGGCGCTATCGACCAGCCGTCGGCGCTGATGTGATGCACCACGGCCACCAGCACGTATTCGTCCTCGGCCGGCTGGAACAGCGCCACCCGCAACGGCACCTCGGTCGTCACATCGAAGCCGGCGGCGACCACGCCGGTGACCCGGTCGAGCAATTCGTCCGCCCGCACCGGAAGAGGAGTGAGGTCGGGCGCGGCTCGGTCGGCCGGCAGCACCAACTGGTGCGGCTGCCCGTCCTGCGCCGGGTAGACGGTGCGCAGGGTTTCGTGCCGCTGCATCACATCGGCCACGGCGTGCCGCAGCGCGGCCACATCGAGCCCACCGGAGAGGCGGATCGCGGCGGGGATGTTGTAGGCCGCCGATCCGGGATCGAACCGGTTGAGGAACCACATGCGCTGCTGGGCCGGCGACAACGGCACAAATTCCGGTCGCGGACCTGCCAGCAGGGCCTTCCGTCCACCGGTTCCGGCGTGCTGTTCGGCCCGTACCGCCAGCGCGGCCACCGTGGGCGCCTCGAACAGCACCCGCACCGGCACCTGCGTATCCAACGCCTTACCCAACCGGGCGGCCACCTGCGTCGCGATCAGCGAGTTACCGCCGAGTGAGAAGAAGTCGTCATCGGCCCCGACCCGCCCGATACCGAGGACTTCGGCGAAGATCCCGGCCACGATCTCCTCGACCGGGGTCGAGGGGGCCCGGAACGCGCGAGCCTCGAACACCGGTTCCGGCAATGCGCTACGGTCCAGCTTCCCGTTCACCGTCAACGGCAGAGTCTCGAGTTCGACGAATACCGCCGGCACCATGTACGACGGCAATCGCCGCCTCAACTCCACCTCGAGCTCGCCCTGATCCAGCCCGGGAGCCTCGCCCGTACCCACGGCACCGCCGGCGGGCACCACGTACCCGACCAAACGATCCCCGGTCCGCGGATCCGACTTCGCCACCACCGCGACCTGCGCGACCTGCGGCAACGCCAGCAACGCCGCCTCGATCTCGCCCAACTCGATCCGGAACCCACGCACCTTGACCTGGAAATCGGACCGGCCCCGATACTCCAACTCGCCCTCGGTGTTCCACACCACCACATCACCGGTGCGATACATCCGCTGCCCCGCCACGAACGGGTCCGCCACGAACCGGTCCGCACTCAGGTCCGGGCGACCGAAATACCCGGCCGCCAATTGCGCACCCGCCAGATACAACTCACCCGCGACACCATCGGGCACCGGCCGCAACCGCGAATCCAACACATACACACGCGAATTCCACTGCGGCACACCGATCGGCACCGTCACCACATCCGCCTCGGTCACCCGATGAGTGGTGACCGACACCGCGGCCTCGGTCGGACCGTACAAGTTGAACAACCCGACACCCGGGAACTCACCCAGCACCTTCCGCGCCGTCGCCGCCGGCAACGCCTCACCGATCGCCAGCACCCGCCGCAACGAGTCCGGTAAACCATCCCCGGTGCTCAGGAGGGCCTCCAGCATCGACGGCACCACCGTCAATATCGTCACGCCCTCGACACGCATCACACGGTTGAGGTAGGCCGGGTCCTGATGACCGTCCGGCGCCGCGATGACCATCCGGCCACCACTCGCCGCGGCCGTCCAGAACTCCCACACCGACAGATCGAAGGTCGCCGCGGTCTTCAACAACACCGCGTCCCCGGGACCCATCCCGAACTCGGCCACCACATACCGCAACTGGTTCACAATCGCCGCATGCGGGACCGCCACACCCTTCGGGCGACCCGTCGAACCCGACGTGAAGATCACATACGCCGTATTCGACGCCCGCAACGGCATCACACGCTCGGCATCCGACACCGGGCTCGTATCGAAACCGTCGAGATCCAGCCGGTCCAAGAGCACCAGCGGGACCGCACCGGTACCACCGAACCCGGTATCGGTGGTGGTCAGTACACATACCGGTGCCGCGGTGTCGAGGATGTAGCCACTGCGCTCGGCCGGCTGGTCCGGGTCCACCGGCACATACACACCACCGGCCGTGGTCACCGCGTACATCGCGACCACCAGGTCCACCGACCGCCGCAACGCCAGCGCCACCCGGTCCTCCGGGCCCACACCCGCTCCGATCAGGTATCGCGCCAACCGGTTGACCCGCGCACCCAATTCGGCATACGTCAGATGTGCACCGTCGGCGGCCACCACGGCGGTCTCGTACGGTCCGGCCGCGATCGTGGCATCCAGCAGCGATGGCAGTGTCGTCGCCGAGTCGAGTTGCCGCGCGGTGGAATTCCGGCCCTCGACAACTGTCGTCCGCTCCGGGGCAGCCAGAATCTCGATATCGCCCACCGGCACGGAGGGGTCGGTCACGATCCCGGCCAGCACGCGGAGCAACCGGTCCACGAATCCCTGCGCCGTGGCGTGGTCGAACAACGCGGTGGCATAGGTCAGGTAACCCGCCATGCCCTGGGCAGCGCCCGTTTCGTCGTAGACGTCACCCACGATCAGATGCAGATCGAATTGCGACATCTCGGCATCGACATCGACGCCGGCCACCGTCAGGCCGGGCAGTTCCAGACTGGTCTGCGCCAGGTTCTGGAACGAGAAGCCCACCTGGAACAGCGGATGCCGCGCGGTGGATCGTGCCGGGTTGAGTACCTCCACCAGACGCTCGAACGGCACATCCGCATGCGCGAAGGCGGCGATATCCACCTCACGCTGACGCGCCAGCAGGTCGGTGAACGACTCCCCACGGTCCAGCCGGGTCCGGAACACCAGCGTGTTCACGAACATACCGATCAGATCATCGAGGGCCTGCTCGCCGCGACCGGCCACCGGGGTACCGACGGTGATGTCCTCGCTCCCGGACAGCCGCGACAGCAGCACCGCGAACGCCGAATGCACCACCATGAACAGCGTCGCGTGGTGCTGCTGCGCCAACCGCAGCAGGCCGGCATGGGTTTCGGCGTCGATCCGCACCTCGACCCGGCCACCGGCATAGGACTGCACCGCCGGGCGCGGCCGGTCGCCGGGCAGGTCCAGTTGATCCGGCACCCCGGCCAGCGCCGACCGCCAGTAGGCGATCTGCGCGGCCGCCAGCGACTCCGGATCGGCTTCGTCACCCAGCAGTTCGCGCTGCCACAGTGCGTAGTCGGCGTACTGCACCGGCAAAGGCGCCCATCCCGGTTCGAGTCCGGCGGTACGGGCGGCATAGGCGGTCATCACATCCCGGGCCAATGGGCCTGTCGACGAGCCGTCCCCGGCAATATGGTGTACCACCATCGCCAAGACGAAATCACCGCTCGCGGCGTATGCCCCCTCGGTGGCGGATCCATCGCCCGCCGCACCGGCATCGGTCAGCTCGAACAGGGCCACCCGCAGCGGCACTTCGGCGGTGACATCGAACCCGGCCGATACCAGTTCGGCCACGGCGGCCGCCACGTCCGCGGCAGCCACCGAACGCACCTCCAGCCGCGGCATGGCGTCGCCGGCGGGTAGCACCACCTGCACCGGACCGTTCTCGGTTTCCGGGTACACCGTACGCAGCACCTCGTGCCGCGCCACCAGATCGGCCACCGCCGCCCGCAGCGCGGCCACATCCAGCTCACCCGACAGGCGAATGGCCAATGGAATGTTGTAGGCCGCCGACTGTTGATCGAAACGATTGAGGAACCACATCCGCTGCTGCGCCAACGACAACGGCACCTGGTCCGGCCGCGGCCCCGCCACCAGTGCCCTACGTCCCGATCCGGCCTGCTGTTCCACCCGCACCGCCAGCCCCGCCACGGTGGAAGCTTCGAACAGCACCCGTACCGGCACCTGGGTATCCAGCGCCGCACCCAGCCGGGCCGTCACCTGCGTTGCGATCAGCGAGTTACCCCCGAGTGCGAAGAAATCGTCGTCCGCGCCGATCCGCTCGACACCCAGGACGTCGGCGAAAACGCCGGCCACGATCTCCTCGACCGGGGTCGACGGCGCCCGGAACTCCCGGGTTTCGAATACCGGCGCCGGCAACGCCTTACGATCCAGCTTCCCGGAGGTGTTCAACGGGAACGCGTCGAGCACGACCACCGCGCCCGGCACCATGTACACCGGCAACACGCCGCGCAGCGCGTCCAGCAGCGCCGCGGCAACGATCTGCTCGCCGGGGGCGGGCACCGCGTAGGCGACCAACTGCTCACCCAGCTCGGACGCCGCGACCGTCACCACGGCCTGACTCACCACCGGCTGTGCCAGCAGCGCCGATTCGATCTCACCCAGCTCGATCCGCTGACCACGGAACTTCACCTGGAAATCGGTACGACCCAGATATTCCAGCGCCGGCCGGATCTCCGGGCGGCCCTCGACCAGGGTCTCGGCCCGGCGCCACCGCACCAGGTCACCCGTCCGGTACATCCGCTGACCGGCATCGAACGGATTCGCCACGAAACGATCCGCCGACAGATCCGGACGTGTCACATATCCGCGAGCCAGCTGGTCGCCCGCCAGATACAACTCGCCCGTGACACCCGGCGCCACCGGCCGCAACCGCGAATCCAGCACATACACACGGGTGTTCCACTCCGGCACACCGATCGGCACACCGGCCGACTCGGTACCGGTCGCCTGCCAGTACGTGACCGTCACCGCCGCCTCGGTCGGACCGTAGACATTGTGGACCGCGGCATCGGAGATCGCCTGCATCGCACCGACCGTCTCCGGCGGTAGCGCTTCACCGAGTGCGAACACGTGCCGGAGCGAGGGAATCGAACCCGCCGGGGTATGCGCGGCGAACATTCCGAGCATCGAGGGCACGAAGTCCGTCATCGTCACCCGCTGCTCGGCGATGACCCGCGCCAGGTACTCGGCATCCCGATGCCCGTCGGGGGTCGCGACGACCAGGCGCGCTCCCACTGCCAGCGGCAGGAAATAACCCCACAGCGATACGTCGAACGTCGTCGCCGTCTTCTGCAGATACACATCGTCGGCGTCCAGCCGGTACTGCGCCAGCCACCACGCGATCTGATTGCCGATCGCCGCGTGCGAAACCGCCACACCCTTCGGCCGGCCCGTCGAACCAGACGTGAAGATCACATACGCCGTATTCGACCGCCGCACCGGCGCCGACCGATCCGCGTCGGTCACCGGCGCCGAGCCGAAACGATCGGTGTCGAGGCTGTCCAGGGCCAGTATCGGCACGCCCGCGAGGGCGTCCGCACCGGCGCCGCCGTCGGCGCCGATACCGACGGCCCGCGCGTCGGCGGTGGTGGTCAGCAGACACACCGGTGCCGCGGTATCGAGAATGTAGCCGATACGTTCGGCGGGATGCGCCGGGTCCAGCGGCACATACGCACCGCCCGCCGCCACCACCGCGTACATACCGACCACCAGGTCGATCGACCGGGAGATCAGCACCCCGACCAGCGATTCCGGACCCACACCCTGCGCGATCAGCAACCGCGCGAGCCGATTCACCCGGCCCGCGAACTCGGCATAGGTCAGGGTGGCGCCCTCGAACGACACCGCCACCCGATCCGGATACGCGGCCACGGCCCGCTCGAACCCGTCCAGCAGCAATTGCGCCGGCACCGCGTGCTCGGTCGCGTTCCACTCCGCCAGCACCCGGGTGCGTTCGGCGGGAGCCAGGATCTCGAAGTCACCGACGGGGGTCGCGGGATCGGCCACGATCGCAGCGAGCAACCGGGTGAAGCGGCCGGCGAAGCCTTCCGCCGTTTCCTGGTCGAACAACGCCGTGGCGTAGGTCAGGTAACCCACCACACCCTGCGCAGCGCCCGAATCGTCGTAGGCGTCGGCGAGGACGAGGTTCAGGTCGAACTGGGAGTTCTCGGTATCGATCTCCACCCCGGACACCGTCAGACCCGGCAGTTCCAGACTCGACGCCGCCAGATTCTGGAAGGTGAACCCGACCTGGAACAGCGGATGCCGCGCCTGCGAACGCGCCGGGTTGATCACCTCGACCAAACGCTCGAACGGCACATCCGCGTGCGCGAACGCCGCGATATCGATTTCCCGCTGCCGTGCCAGCAGATCCGTGAACGACTCACCACGATCCAGTTGGGTCCGGAACACCAGCGTGTTCACGAACATACCGATCAGATCATCGAGCGCCTGCTCACCACGACCCGCGACCGGGGTACCCACCGTGATGTCATCGCTTCCGGACAACCGCGACAGCAATACCGCGAACGCCGTATGCGCCACCATGAACAGAGTGGCGCCCTGCTGTTGTGCCAGTCGCTGCAGACCGGCGTGGGTCGCGGCGTCGATATGGAGTTCCACCCGGCGGCCGGCGAACGACTGCACCGCCGGACGCGGCCGGTCCATCGGCAGATCCAGCTGATCCGGCACCCCGGCCAGCGTCGACTGCCAGAAGGCGAGTTGCTGCGCCGCCGGCGACTCCGCGTCGGATTCGTCGCCCAGCAGGTCGCGCTGCCAGATGCTGTAGTCGGCGTACTGCACCGGCAACGCCGGCCAGCCCGGGGCCTCCCCGGCCGCACGGGCCGCGTACGCGATCATCAGATCCCGCGTCAACGGCCCCGCCGAGGACCCGTCACCGGCGATGTGGTGCACCACCATCACCATCACGAACTCGTCGGCGGCGTCGTCCACCCGGAACAGCGCCACCCGCAGCGGCACCTCGGCGGTCACATCGAATCCCACCGCCGCCAGTTCCGCCACCGCCGCCGCGACCTCACCGGCGGCCACGGACCGCACCTCGAGCTGCGGAACAGCCTGCCCGGCCGACAACACCACCTGTACCGGGCCGGACTCGGTCTCCGGGTAGACCGTACGCAACACCTCGTGCCGCGCGACGACATCGGCGACGGCCCGCCGCAACGCGTCCACATCGAGACCACCCGACAAGCGGATCGCCAACGGCAGGTTGTAGGCAGCCGTTGCCGCGTCGAAGCGGTTCAGGAACCACATCCGCTGCTGCGCCGGCGACAACGGCGCCGCCGGTACCGTCTCGCCCGACAGCAGGGTCCGGCTCGGACGCGGCTGCGCCACCAGCGCCGCCCGGCCGCCGGTACCGGCCTGCTCCTGGATCCGCGCGGCCAAGGCGGCGACGGTGGAGGTCTCGAACAGCGACCGGACCGCGACCGTGGTGTCCAATGCCGCACTCAGCCGGGCCGCGACCTGGGTCGCGATCAGCGAGTTACCCCCGAGCGCGAAGAAGTCGTCGTCGGCGCCGACCCGCCGCACATCGAGGACGTCGGCGAAGACGCCGGCCACGATCTCCTCGATCGGGGTCGACGGCGCCCGGAACTGTTTGGTCTCGAACACCGGCGCCGGCAACGCTTTACGATCCAGCTTCCCGGAGGTGTTCAGCGGGAACGTGTCCAACCCGACCACGGCCGCCGGAACCATATAGGTCGGCAGCACATCCCGGACAGCCGCCAGCAGTTCGGTGGAGTTCAGCTGCTCGCCCGGAGCCGGCACGACGTAGGCGACGAGTTGCTCACCGAGCTGGGAAGCGGCGACGGTGACCACGGCCTGGCTCACCTCGGGCCGGGCCAGGAACGCGGACTCGATCTCACCGAGCTCGATGCGCTGGCCGCGGAACTTCACCTGGAAGTCGGTGCGCCCCAGATATTCCAGTACCGGTTGACCGCCGACCCGCTCCCACCGCACCAGGTCACCTGTGCGATACATCCGCTGTCCGGTATCGAACGGGCTCGCCACGAACCGGTCGGCAGCAAGGTCCGGACGCGTCACATATCCACGAGCAAGCTGGTCACCGGCCAGATACAACTCACCCGTGACACCCGCGGGAACCGGCCGCAACCTGCTGTCGAGCACATACACGCGGCTGTTCCACTGCGGCACGCCGATCGGCACACTGCCCGACTCGGCGCCCGTGGCCTGCCAATAGGTGATCGACACGGCGGCCTCGGTCGGGCCGTACAAGTTGTGTACCGCGGCATCGGAGACCGCGTGCATCGCGGTCACCGTCGCCGGGGGCAGGGCCTCACCGATGACGAATACGTGGCGCAGGCTCGGAATCGACCCCGCCTCGGTATGCGCGGCGAACATCGTCAACATCGACGGCACGAAATCCGTCACCGTGACCTGCTGTTCGGCGATCACCTGCGCGAGATAGGCCGGGTCGCGATGGCCGTCCGGCGTCGCCACTACCAACCGGGCGCCGGCCGACAGCGGCAGGAAGTAACCCCACAACGACACGTCGAACGTGGTCGCGGTCTTCTGCAGATACACATCCGAGATACCCATCGGGTACTGCGACAGCATCCAGGCCACCTGGTTCGCGATCGCCGAATGCGGCACCGCCACACCCTTCGGACGGCCGGTCGAACCCGAGGTGAAGATGACGTACGCGGTATTGCCGGGCCGCACCGGCGCGAGCCGATCCGCATCGGTCACCGGCGCAGGATCGAAACCGCTGGTATCGAGGGTATCCAAGAAGAGCGCCGGTACCCCGGCGATATCGCCCGTACCCGCAGCGTCGGCCGTGACCGCGTCGCCGTGGACGGTACGCGCGTCGGTAGTCGTGGACAGCAGACAGGCCGGCCGCGCGGTATCCAGGATGTAGCCGATCCGCTCCGCCGGATGGGCCGGGTCCAACGGCACATACGCACCACCGGCGGCCACCACCGCGTACATTCCGACCACCAGGTCCAGCGACCGGGACACCAGCAAACCGACCAGCGACTCCGGTCCCACACCCTGCGCGATCAGCAACCGCGCCAACCGGTTCACCCGAGTAGCGAACTCACCGTAGGACAGACTCGTCCCCTCGAACGACACCGCGACCCGGTCCGGGTGAGCCGTCACCGCCCGATCGAAGCCTTCCAGCAGCAGACGAGGGGTGAAGGGGTAAGCGGTGGCGTTCCATTGCTCCAGCACCCGGGTCCGCTCCACCGGCGCCAGGATCTCGAGGTCGCCGACCGGCACGGAAGAATCCGCTACCACTGCGGCCAGCAAGCGCACGAAGCGGTCCGCGAATCCCTGAACGGTGGTGTGGTCGAACAACGCGGTGGCATAGGTCAGGTAACCCGCCACGCCCAAGGGCGCACCCGCTTCGTCATAGGAATCACCGAGGTCGAGGTTGAGATCGAACTGTGCGATGGCGGTATCGAAATCCAGCCCCGACACCGTCAGGCCCGGCAACTCCAGACTGGACGGCGCCAGGTTCTGGAACGCGAAACCGACCTGGAACAATGGATGCCGCGCCTGTGACCGGGCGGGATCGAGTACCTCCACCAGCCGCTCGAACGGCACATCCCCGTGCGCGAACGCCGCGATATCGACCTCACGCTGCCGCGCCAGCAGATCCGCGAACGACTCACCACGATCCAACTCGGTCCGGAACACCAGCGTGTTCACGAACATACCGATCAGATCATCGAGCGCCTGCTCACCACGACCTGCCACCGGCGTGCCGATGGTGATGTCATCGGTACCCGACAGGCGCGCCAGCAACACCGCCAGCGCCGCGTGCACGACCATGAACAGCGTCGCGTTCTGCTCCTGGGCGATCCGCTGCAAACCGGCATGGATCTCGGCATCGACAGTGACCTCGACCCGGCCGCCCGCGAAGGACTGCACCGCCGGACGCGCCCGATCCGCCGGCAGATCCAGCTGATCCGGCACCCCGGCCAGCGCCGACTGCCAATAGGCGATCTGGGCCGCCGCGATCGACTCCGGATCGGATTCGTCACCCAGCAACTCACGCTGCCACATCGCGTAGTCGGCGTACTGCACCGGCAACGGCGCCCACCCGGGCGCTTCCCCGGCCGTACGCGCCGCATACGCGGTCATCAGATCCCGCGTCAGCGGAGCCACCGACAAGCCGTCGGCGGCGATATGGTGCACCACCATCGCCAACACGAATTCGTCCACCGCATCGCCGATATCCGATCCGGCACCGGCGGCCGCGGCGTCGTCCACCCGGAACAGGGCCACCCGCATCGGCACCTCGGCCGTCACATCGAAACCGGCCGACGCCAGCCCCGCCACCGCCGAAACTTCCTCCCCCGCCGCAACCGAACCCACCTGCAACCGCGGCGCGGCCGCACCGACCGGCAACACCACCTGCACCGGTCCCGACTCGGTCTCCGGATACACAGTCCGCAACACCTCGTGCCGCGTCACCAGATCCGCGACGGCGGCACGCAGGGCGTCCACATCGAGCGCACCCGACAACCGGATCGCCATCGGAATGTTGTAGGCGACCGACTCCGGATCGAACCGGTTCAGGAACCACATCCGCTGCTGCGACAACGACAACGGCACCCGCTGCGGCCGCTCCCGCGCCACCAGCGGCCGATGGCCGCCGGATCCGCTCAGCTCGGCCAGTCGTTCGGCGAACTCGGCCACCGTCGGCGCCTCGAACAGCACCCGTGCCGGAATCCGGGCGTCCACGGTAGCGCCCAACCGGCCCGCGACCTGAGCGGCGATCAGCGAGTTACCGCCGAGTTCGAAGAAATCGTCGTCCGCGCCGACCGGATCGACGGGATTCAGCAGATCCGCGAAAACAGCCGCGACCTGCTTCTCCAACGGACTGTCCGGCGCCCGGTACGCCTTGGTCCGCAGCTGCGGTTCGGGCAGCGCGCGGCGATCGACCTTGCCGCCCGGAGTAAGAGGGATCTCGTCGAGGACGGTGATACTCGCCGGAACCATGTACGCGGGGAACCGGCTCGCGGCCAGCGCGAGCAGCTCGTCGGGGTCGACAGCGGCCCCGCCGGCCGGATGCACATAGCTGGCCAGGACGGTCGCGCCGCCGGCGGGCTCATAGCCGACGGTGACAGCGAAATCCACCGCTTCGTGTGCGGCCAGTACGGCGTCGATCTCACCGAGCTCGATCCGGAAGCCACGGATCTTCACCTGGAAGTCGTTGCGGCCCACATATTCCAGTGACCCGTCGGCCAGCCAGCGCACCAGGTCGCCGGTGCGGTAGAGCCGGGAGCCGTCTTCGGCGAACGGGTTGGCCACAAAACGTTCCGCGGTCGGCCCGGGCCGGTTGCGATAGCCGCGCGCCAATTGGGCGCCGCTGATATAGAGTTCGCCCGTCACCCCGGTCGGCAGTGGGGAAAGCCGTTCGTCCAGGACGTATTCGGTGATACCGCGGGTCGGCGCGCCGATGCTCACCGGCTCGTCCGGCTGCATCGGGTCACTGATATTGACCGCGACCGTGGTCTCGGTCGGGCCGTAGGCGTTGAAGAACTCCCGCGGACGCCCCTCCGCCGCAGGAACGGCCCAGCGCCGCACCAGGTCCGGCGGGCACGCTTCACCGCCGGTGATCACGACACGCAGATCGTCCAGGCCCGCCGGATCGATCGAGGCCAGCGCGGCCGGCGTGACGAAGGCATGGGTCACCCCTTCGCCGCGCAGCAGCCCGGCCAGTTCGTCACCGCCGTACACCGTGGGCGGGACCACCACCATGGTCGCCGCGCCGCCCAGCGCCAGCAGCAGTTCCAGCACCGAGGCGTCGAAGGAGGGGGAGGCGAAGTGCAGGGTACGAGCGGTCGTGTCGACGCGATACCGTTCCCGCTGCTCGGCGCAGAACCCGGCCAGCCCGGCCTGCGTGATCACCACGCCCTTCGGCGTCCCGGTCGAACCCGAGGTGTAGATGATGTAGGCCGGATGCTCGGCGCGCAGCGGCCGCAGCCGCTCGTCGAAGGACACCGGTTCGGCCGAGTACTGCGCGAGGCCGCCGGCGATCTCGGCGCTGTCGATGGATACCCACTCCACCCGACCGGGCAGTCCGGCGGACGATTCCGTGACGGTCAGGCCGAGGACGGCACCGGAATCGCTGACCATATGTGTGACGCGGTCCACCGGATAGGTCGGGTCGACGGGTACATAGCCGGCGCCGGTCTTGGCCACCGCCCATACCGCGACCACCGATTCGATCGAGCGGGTGATCCCGATCGCGACCAGATCCTCGGGCCCGATACCGCGGGCGATGAGCAGCCGGGCCAGCCGGTTGGAGCGTTCGTCCAGTTCGGCGTAGGTGAGCCGGCCGAGGTTACCGCCGGCGTCGGCGTAGCTGATCGCGACACCCGAGGGGTTGGTCTCGACCGCCGTCGCCATGAGCTGGGGCAGGGTGGTCCCCCTGGGACGCCGGGTTCGGGTGGGTCGTGTGCGCGCCGTTCGGGTCATGCCTACATCACTTCCTGGTGGTGGTCACACTGCTCACCGACAACCGAACCCATCAACCTGCCTTGCCTGCCTTGTTCGCTTCCTCCGGCGGTGCACCCGCCGACAGCGGACCGCTACCGACCTGCTGGGCGTACCTCGCGCAGGGCGCGGTCGAGCGCCGCCGGACTCGCCGTCGTCCATCATTACATGGGCCGGAGGTACCCATCCGTTACCACCGAGGATGCCGGCGCCCGGCGACGCGGCCGGTCGCCCGGCGACGGTGAC
>NZ_JBKOOL010000051.1:0-33688 GCF_046764065.1 Nocardia sp. NPDC002869 | reverse complement strand
ACTCGGCCGAGTCAAGGGAAAGAGCGCCCTTGACACGACCTCCCTCAGCTCAGGATGGCCAGTATGAGGAAGCAGGGGAAGGGAAGTCACCGGGGGCAAACTCCGTGCGATCTACGTGCGATAGAGGCCGGAAAACGGGGGTACAAAGCGGTCAATCACGGCCTTACCTCCCGGACAGTCAGACGACATAGAAATACGCCCTGACCTGCATAGATCAGGGCGTATTCGAGTGGTCCCAGCTGGGATCGAACCAGCGACCTTCCGCGTGTGAGGCGGACGCTCTCCCGCTGAGCTATGAGACCGGGATGAACCGCACGGGGGGATTTCGAGGCCCTCCGAACGAGTACGAACCTTAACACGCACCACCCGTCCGCCACCAAATCACCCGGTTGTAGCTATTTCACCAGGGTGGGCTGTAGTTATTTCACCGGGGTCGGCCCGGGCCGCCACGCCCACCCGCCGCCGCAAGAGTCGGGCGCAGCCGTTACAAACGGACGGCGCGACCCGCACCGGTACCGGCGGAAAATGACAAGCTTGTGATTTACCGGCCCTACCAGGCGATTTGTAGGTTTCGCCGAACGTCGGCTAATGTTCTGTCTCGCACCACGGAGGACGGAAACGACCACCGGGGATGCAGAATGCGGATGTAGCGCAGCTGGTAGCGCATCACCTTGCCAAGGTGAGGGTCGCGGGTTCGAATCCCGTCATCCGCTCGAGAGGTAGGGCCAGGCGCATAGAATGCCTTCCCCCTTTGCGCGGTGGAGTGGCCGAGTGGTGAGGCAACGGCCTGCAAAGCCGTGCACACGGGTTCGATTCCCGTCTCCACCTCGCGCGATTAGCTCAGCGGGAGAGCGCTTCCCTGACACGGAAGAGGTCACTGGTTCAATCCCAGTATCGCGCACCAGTACATATCGGTTGAGAGGCACTTTCCGAGCGGATCGGAAAGTGCCTCTACTGCTTTTCCGGGCGGCTACGCCGCGTAACGGAGTATGCCCGCGATCTCCGTCTCGCGGGGCAGGTCCTCGGCGCGTACAGCCAGGACCCGGCCGCCGGTGAGTAGGACGCGGCGGCTTATCTCGTCCAGGATGCCGGGCGCGTCGACCGGCTCCGGTTCGGCGAATGTGACCGCGCCGTCGGCGGATACGGCGCCGGGCACCGACGCATCGATATCGACGAGCAGGGTGTCCACGGCGCCCGCGGTGGCCGCTCGGGCGAGATCGGAGATATCGGTGGCGGCCCGGCCCTCGCTGCGCCGGCGGTCCAGCAGGTCGATCAGCTCGGACAGTTGCGCGGCGTAGTGGCGGTCCAGCACCGCCCGGGAACGTTCGGCGAGCTCCTGGTCGGAGGTGTGCTCGGGGTTGCCGGAGATGCTCTCGGCGAGCAGGCCGTCGTAGCTGTTCACCGACCGGAACAGGGAGTCGATCGGTTCGGTGGCCGCGAGGATGAGTGGCACGTGGCGGCCGGACAGGAAATCGCGGAGTTCGGTGTCGATGGCGCGGGCATACTGGCGGGCCCGCATCTTGCGGCCCTCTTCCCCCTGGACACGGCGCTTCGGGGCCCGATCGCCCAGGCTCGATTTGCCGGCGTGCGCGGCCGCGTTGGCCGGCAGGCCGGGTATCCGCACCGTGTACGCCGGCTTGTCGGCGGTGATCTCCACCAGCCGGACGCTGCCTTCGGCCAGGGCCAGGACGAACGCCGACTGCGGGAAGGTGACGGCGCGGAGCAGGCGTTTGAGATAGAAACGATCGCCCACCGTGACGGAGGCGTTCAACTCGTTGGGCACCCGGAAGGTACGGATCCGCGTCGGTGTGGCGAGGGTGACCAGGGTGCGCGACTGGTAGCGCCAGAACTCGGCATCGTCGATGTGGACGTCGAATTCCTCCTCCAGGGCGGTCCGCGCCGCCGCATCGGTGACCTGGTCGAGCGCCTGCCGGACCTGGTCCCAGAACGCGATCCGGTTGCGGTCCGGATCGGCCGCGTCCGATTCGGTGGGGGTGTAGATCGATACGCACCAGTCGTCGGTGAGGGCGGCGAGCGCTTCGATCTCGCCGCGAGTCGGGATATCGGTGTGCAGCACGAAATCCTCCACATCGTGGGGTCGGCGCGCCGAATCCGGTGGAACCGGGGATCGCGGCGGTGGGTCGTGACGCAGGGCGAATACTCGGCAAACTTCATTAGAGCACAGGACGACCCCGACAGTCGGTACGCGTCCACCGGGGTTGTCGGCGGGCGCGGTTAAGCTGACCCGCACGAACTCGAGCCGACCGGCCCGCCGGGTCCCGACAGGGGGTGTGTGTGCAGACGGAACCAGCCCGCGATGTGATGCCGGAGGGGCCGGCCGCCACGGACACCGGGGAATCGTTTCCGGACGATCTCCGTGAGCATCTGTCCTTCGAACTCGAGGAGTGCGGCCACGCCCTGGCCGAGCTGGTGGACGATTACGCGGTCGACCGGGAACGGGCCGCGACGATCCTGCGACTGCGGCTCGGTATCACCGGGGACCGCCCCGAAACGCTCACCCGTATCGGCGCACGACTGGATCTCGCGCGGGACCGGGCCCGCCAATTGCACACCAAGGCGGTCGGCGAGCTGCTCCGGCACACCGCGCGCTCCGGACGACTGCCGGTTCCCGAGTACGCCCGGCGCTACCCCGTGGGCGCCCGGGATTCCGCACTCACTCGCGCGCTGCTGGCCGAAACCTACGCCACCGATACCGATATCGCGGTGAACGACCTGTCATACCTGAAGCTGCGGCTGGCGGGGCATACCGCGGCCGACGCGAAACGGATCGCGGGTTTCGTCACCCAGCGCATCGTGGGCTGGCGAAAGAAGACCAACCACCTGCTGTCCCGCTTGCGCATGGACGAGGAACCCGCCGGACCGCCCGCGCCCTGGCTCGACCGGATCGACTGGCCCACCGGAAACGGCTCGCCCGCACCGCTGCCCACCGGCCCGGCACGGACGTTCGATATGGACGATGACGGCCGCGGCCGGTTCTACCTGCACAAACCGGGACGTGATATCGGGTTCGACTCCGGGCTCGAGGCCCGGCTCCTCCGCCTGCTCGACGCCGACGACCGGATCCGTAATTTCCAGGAATATCCCGATGCCGTCGGGTACCGGATCGACGGCACGGAACAGTTGCACTTCCCGACCGTCGTAGCCGAACTCGCCGATGGGCGCCTGGTACTGATCGACGAACAACCCTTGGGGCATATCGGTTTCCATGTGAACCGGATGAAGTCCGCGGCGGCCCGCGCCCGGGCGCACGAGAACGGCTGGGGCTGGCTGCTCTGGACGGGCAGCCACCTCGGTGAACCGGAACTGGCGGCCCACCGGGTGCCCGCGGGCCTCGAGGACCGGCTCACCGAACTGCTCACCGAGGGCCCGGTCCGGCTGCCCGCGCTCCGGCAGGTCCGGGCGGATACCGGATTCGACACGGTAGACCTGATCGCGCTGGTGGTCCGCAACGAGTGGCGGTGGGATCGGGGCCCGTTCCGGTTGACCGCCGGGTAACGGACGCAATATTCGGCCCTCGCCCCGGCGGGGCCCGTTCGGTGCAGCGGCGTGGGCCGGCGCGGAAACCGCCGGACCGTGGCTAGCGGTGCGGCCCGATGGGGTCGGGCACGGTGAACGACGAGAGCGTACTGCTCGCGCTGCCGGACATCAGGCGGGCACGGAGCCGGCGCGGGATATGCGGGAGCAGGCGCATCGCCGTTTCGCTGACGAGCAGCTGGGCCCGGGAGCGGGGAATGCCCCGGCGCAGCACCGCGGGCGCGACCTCGCGACAGCGCCGGGCGTACGCGTCGACCTGCGCGCGGTAGGCGGGAAAGGCCACCGTATGGTCGCCGCCGGCTTCGGCCAGGGCACGGGCGAGGAGGTAGGCACCGACAACGGCGAGCGAGGTACCGCCCCCGACCGCCGGTCCGGGTGCGTACCCGGCGTCGCCCACCAGCGCCACCCGGCCCCGCGACCAGGTGTCCAGCTGGATCCGGCTGACGGAATCGAGATAGAAGTCCTCGGCGCGGTCCATCTCGTCGAGCAGCAGCGGGATATCCCAGCCCTCGTCGCGGTACTCGGTGCGCAGCAGCCGGCGCTGGGCATCGATATCGCGAGGGTCGTGCGTCGCGTCTTCACCGCGCCGGAACAGGAACACCGCACGTGCCAGGCCGGTCTGCCGGACCGGGTACATCGCGGCGATCCGGTCCACGGCGTTGTACAGCAGCGTCAACCCGGCGAGCTCCCGATAGTTCGGGAGGGTGCCCACCGCGAAGTATGCGCCCAGATACCGGCGCCAGCGCTCCTCCGGGCCGAAGACCAGTTCCCGGACTCTGGAATGCACACCGTCGGCACCGATGACGAGGTCGAACCGGGCCGAAGCACCACTGTCGAACGTCACCGCCACGCCGTCACCGTGGTCGGTGAGGTCGGCGATCGAATCACCGAAGCGGTAGTCGACCCGGCTACCGGTCGCCGCGTGCAGGATCGCCGCCAGCTCCCCGCGCATGACCTCGAGGTGCCGCCCGTCGGCGAAAGCGTCCGAGATATCGCGCAGATCCACAGCGATGGGCCGTTTGCCCGGCCGTTCGAGCCGGAGCGCAGTCGATTCGGTGCTCGCCTCCCGCAGCGGCCCGAGCAGGTTCATATGGTCCATCACTGCCGTCGCCGGGGCGAAGAGATCTACCGCGTGCCCACCCAGGCCCAGCCGCGGAAAGGGGGTGCGCTCCACGACCACCGGTGTGAATCCGAACCGATCGAGCCAGTAGGCGAGAACGGGCCCGGCCACGCTCGCGCCGGAAATCAGGACGTCCATAGCGATCCCCTAGTTCGTTTACTTATCGGTCGGTAAGTTAGTTTACTTACCGGGCGGTCAACGCGCTAGGGTGAGGAAGTGCCGAGACCCCGATCCAGCGAAACCCGTGAGCGCATCCACGCCGCTGCGCTCGAACTCTTCACCGCCCGCGGCATCCAGGAGACGAGCCTGCGCCAGATCGCCGAAAAACTCGGACTCACCAAACCCGCGCTGTACTACCACTTCTCCTCACGCGAGGATCTACTGCGCAGCCTGATACAACCATTGTTCGACGATGCCGAGGCCGCGATCACCGCGGACGAAGCCCGCGCGGGCGATGGCCTGGTGGACGCACGGGAACTACTCGGACGCTATTTCGATGTCTCCTACCGGCATCGCGCGATCACCGCGCTGCTGCTCCGCGATCTCGCGCCGCTGGCCGAGCTCGGATTCCTCGATCGCGTCGTCGACTGGCGTCGCCGGCTCACCACCCTGTTGGTCGGTCCCGACGCCGGGCTCGGCGATCGGGCCCGCGCCATCGTCGCGCTGGGTGGCCTGGGCGACTGTCTGGTCCTGCTCGCCGATACGCCGGTAGAAGAACTGCGCGTGGCCGCACTCGACGCGGCGTGCGCCGCGCTGGACAGGAGACCGCCCGCGGCGGACTCGGCGGCCCCCACGCGCTGAGATCCGCCCGGCGGATACGAGATCGGGCCGGGCGGCCGCCGTCAGGGTTTGACCAGCATGGTCGCCGCGATGAAGGTCGCGAGCAACAACATGACGAAAACCGTGATCAGCTGCCAGTTGTCGATGGTTTTGTGCAGACGCCGGATGGTGTCCTCCAGCGCGCGGTGTACCCGCCGCTCATCGGCGATCCGGCGATCCACCGCCGCCACCGCTTCGGCCTGCTCCCGGGCGCGCTGCGCCGTCCGCTCCATCCGGGCGACGGTTCTGGCGAGCTGCCGTTTCTTCTCGCGCACCGCCTGCCGGGCCATGGCCAGCGCGGTGCGCTGCGACATCAGTTCCTGGCGTTGCTGTTCGAGCAGCAGTGCCTGGGTCCTGGTGTGCTTCTCCCAGTCGGTCACGGCCGCCCATCCTTTCTTCATATGATCGCGATAACCCCACGCGACCTCGCCTGCCACCCACTCCCGCAGGAACTCTCGCAATTCGTAGGGCCGCCCGCTCGGCACCACCACACCGCTGGGACCGGTTTCCAGCATGCCGCTCACGGCGCGGTACTCACACGAGGCGGGCGCGAGATCGGCGATACCGAGGGCGGGCAACTGGGACACCCAGAAACCGGGCGCGCACAACCACAGCACCTTCGCGCAACCCAGCGCACGTAGCCGGTCCGTATGTTGTTGCGCGAGTTCCTGGGTCAGTGGGCCGGTGCGCACCTCGATCGCGCCTTGCTCGGTGCCGCGCCGCCACCAGACATCGACGGTGACCGGGCCGCAGCGCCGGTCCACCACCGCTTCGTCCGCGCCGAACGCGAGCAGCCGGCTCGCCAGCCAGTACTTGAGTCGCTGCGCGTCCCACTGCGCCTCCACGCAGCGCGCACAGCCGCAACCGTACCCGGAGGTGGTCTGCTCCGCGGTGTCCGTACCCACCGGACCGTCGGATATACCCAGGTCGGACAACATCGTCCGGCGCCCGCACCGAATATCACTCCGCCGCTTCGTCTGCATGCGACCACCCATCTAACCCGTCCCACCATGTCGGCCCGACACCACACCGACGTATTCCAGGGTGCTCCACAGAGGCCGGTCACCGCCAGGTTTCTGCCCAGCAGTTACCCAGATGGGACCCATGCAACCCTCACTCCCGGCGGTGTCCCGGTCACCGGATCGGCGGCTGTCAGCGCCGAACGCACCAGGGTGCGCAGCCACGCGTGCGCGGGGTCGGGGGTGTTGCGCGGATGCCAGGCCAGCGAAATCGTCACCTCCGGCAGCGGCAGCGGGATCTCGAACGCACACAGACCCAGCGCCGGCAGCGCGGTGGCCGCCACGACCGCGGGGGCCGGGCACACCGCGACACCGGAACGCACGGCGAGCAACGCCGTTGTCAGATCGGGGACAGTCGCCACGACGCGGCGGGTGCGGCCGTGCAGAGCGAGACGGTCGTCGATGGGGCCGCGGGCGATCCCGCGCGCCGAGATGCTGATATGGGCCGCGGCGGCGTAGGCGGCCACGGTCACCCGCTCGGTGACCAGCGGATGCCCGGGTGCGGCGACCCCGATCAACCGGTCTCCGCGTACCCGTTCCACCCGGGTCTGCGGATCCGCCTGCGCGATCACCCCGACCTGCGCGTCGATCCGGCCGTCGCGCAGCGCGCTCACCGAACCGGCCGCCTCGCCGGGCACGAACCGCAAGGTCACTCCCGGTGCCCGGGCGCTGACCTCGGTGAGCAGCCGACCGGCGAGTTCGGGCAGCACCGCGTCGTCCACGTACAACGCGAACCCGCGGACCAGGGCGGTCGGGTCGACGGTATCGGGTTTCGCCAGCAGCGCCCGACCCTGTTCGACCAGCGCGCCGACCTCGAACCGCAACTCGAGCGCGCGTGGAGTCGGGACGAGCTGACGCCCGGCCCGGACCAGCAGCGGGTCGTCGTAGACCCGGCGCAGCCGCGCCAGGGTGCGGCTCATCGCCGGTGGCGAGGTGTTGAGCCGTTCGGCGGCCTGCGTGACGCTGTTGGTCTCGAGCAAAGCGTGCAGGGCCACCAGCAGGTTCAGATCCAGATCCGGCACGGCCGGATCAGGTTCGCGAGGACGCGCCGGTGGCCTGGGTCTCGGGTTCGGGTGAAGCCGATGCCGAGTCGGCTGTTGCCCTTTCCGGCGTCTCCGGTCCGGCGGCGGGCGCCGTCCCGGTGGCCGGTGCCCGCTCGGTGGCGGGCGCCGGCTCGGTGGTCCCGGAAACCGATGCCGGATCCGCGGTCTCGGCGAGCGCCGTATCTCCCGCACCGGTTGCCGATGCCCGGTCGGTGGTGTCGGCGGACACCGGTTCGGTGGTCTCGGAAGCCGATGAGTCCGCAACGTCGGCGGGCGCGGTGCCAGCGGCACCCGTAGCCGGTGACCGGTCGGCAGCCGACTCCGTATCCACGGTCCCGGTCGCCGGTGCCGGGTCGGTCTGTGCCGGTTCGGCGCGGTCCGATCCTTTGGTGGCCGTACCCGTTTCCGTCGCCTCCCGGGTGCCGGTTTCGGCGGCGTGCGCGGCTGCCGCGCCCGCCGGAGTATCGCCGGGTGTCCGCGGCCCGGGCGAGGGCGGCGCGGAGGCCTCGGCCGCCGCGGCGGCTGCCGCGGCCTGGGCCGCACGCATATCGAGCCGGACCGTGGGGCTGTTGGATCGTGCGGCGATACCGGCCGCGCGCTTCTCGGCCGCGGCCCGCCTGGCCGCCTCCCGGGCGACGTCCACCGTCGATTGCTGTGCCGCGGGGGGCGTCTCCGGGGGTTGCCCGTTGGGGGACGGCGCGGCGTTCTTCGGATCTGGTGTGTTCGGCGGCTGCGCGGCGTTCACCGGCCATCGGGTGTTCACCGCCGCGGACGCGGGCTGGGACTGGTGCACCGGTTGCGGGGGCTGCCCGGGTGCGGGTTGCGGTTGCGCAGGCTGCCCGGACGCAGGCTGCGGTTGCGCAGGCTGCCCGGACGCAGGCTGCAGTTGCCGAGGTTGCCCGGGCGCGGGCTGCGGTTGCGGGCCGGCCGGGTGTGCGGCGGGCATCGCGATGATCTTGGTCCGCTCATCGGCGCCCGGAAGAGCCGACTCCGGCAATTTCACGGTCGGAGATTCCGAGACCACGGGTCGCCCGCCGGACGATTCGGGGCGGGCGACGCCGGTATGGATCGGTTCGGTCGCACCGGTCGGCGGCGACGCCGGCGGCGGGGGCGACGCGGGCGGCTGCGGTGGCGATGGCTCCGCCGAAGGTGCACCGTGGGGGGCCGCGAGAGGCCGGGCCACAGGCCCCCGTTTCCGGCGCGACACCACCTTGTAGTCACCGGGCCGGGCCGGGCGCACCCATTGCGCGGTACGTGCCGCGAAGGGCAGCTTCACCCCGAGATCGGCGAGCAGTTCATCGATATCGCGCAGGGCGTAGGGCGTCACCGAGGCGCCGTGCGCGTGGTGACCGCCGGTGTACTCGTGCATCCAGCGCAGGCGGGCCTCGATCCGCTCGCTCATCGTCTCCGCGGGCGGCAGGGACAGGCTTCGGGTGAGCAGCGCCGACGTCCAGTGCGCGCCGACCTCCGCGCCCACCGCGCTCAGCAGCGACGAGTTGTAACCGGCGAAGGTCAGATGTGGTACCTGCAGCGGCAGGATCTGCCGGTACAACCGGAAATTACCGTGATCGTCGGTGAGCTGGCGCTGTACGTAGGGGGTCAGGAACGGGACCCGCTGCTGGAAACCGGTGGCGCAGACGACGATATCCGCACGGACCAGCCGACCGTCGGACAGTTCGGCATACGGACCGGCCTGGCCGCCGCCGAGCGCGGCGATCTCGGTTTCGCCGCACACGGTGATACGGCCGGCCGCGACCTGATCGGCGAAATCATCCGCGACGAGGCCGAACGCGGCTTCGTGGGCCTGGTCGAATCGCACCGGCGGCACCAGCCCCAGCTCCGCGGCCCGGGACCGCTGGGCCACCAGTGCTTCGATGAGATCGAGGTTGCTCTCCCGGAAGGAACGGCCCGGGCCACGCAGCAGACGCTCGAACCGGCCGGGCTCGGGATGCCGGAAATGGGCGGCACCGGTGCGGGTGAGCAGCACCCGTTCGGCATCCAGCCCGGGGGCCAGCCGACGCGGCATCTTCCACAGCAGCCGGCGCGCCACCACCGTGGTCTCGGCGGCCACCCGGCTGATCTCGGTGGCCAGATCACAGGCCGCGGCACCGTAGCCGACCACGACCACCGAACGGTCGCGGACCGCGTCCACATCCAGGAATTGGGTGCTGTGGCCCAATTGGCCTCCGGCACGACCGAATTCGGTCATCCCCGCGAAATCGGGGATCTCCGGCTCGCTGAAGACGCCGTTGGCGATGACGAGGTGATCACAGGAGGTGCGGTGCACACCGTCGAGATCGCGTATCTCGAGCAGCCAGCCGCCGTCGACCGGATCGGCCGCGACCACTTCGGTGCGCAGCCGGAGGCGATCGGTCAGCCCGAAGGCGCGCACGTAGCTCGCCAAATACTCCTGCATCCGGGCTCCGTCGAGCACCCGCGGGTAGTCGGCGGGCATCGGATGGTCGGAGAAGTGGTAGGTGTACTTGCTGCTCTGCGCGCGTAAGCCCGGGTAACGGCGAGTCTCGCTCCACACGCCGCCGATATCGGGGGCTCGGTCGAAAACCTCGACCGCGAACCCATCCTCACTCAGGACCTTCGCGCAGACCAGACCCGCGATACCCGCACCGACGATCGCGATGCGGTTCCCGCTCCTCATGGGCGAGAGATTACGTCGGATGTGTCCGGCAGCAAAGCCGGAGGCTCTATCACGCCTATCGCCGCAGGTCGCAAGACTCCCGCCGGAACCCCGGACCAGTTGTCCGTGGGGCGGGCCCGCACCTGCCGGACCAGCGGACACACCACCGGCCCGTACCGCTGTGGTCTCATTGGGATATGACCACTGTCACCGTGGACCGGGCCGGACTGTGGGACGCCGAGGCGCTCAGCGATGTCGCCGCCGCGACCTTCCCGCTGGCCTGCCCGCCGGGTTCGGATATGGAAGATATCGAGGTATTCCTGGCGGAGGTGCTCTCCGGGGAGCGGTTCGGCGAATATCTGTCCGATCCGGCGCGCACGGTCCTCAAAGCGGTCGCGGACGGCGAGATCGTCGGGTACGCCATCCTGCACAGCGGGCCGCCGTCCGACCCTACGGTGGCGACGGCGGTAGCGCTGGATCCGGTGCTCGAGATCAGCAAGATGTACGTGCTGCCGGGCCATCACGGCACCGGAGTGTCGAGCGCGCTCATGCACGCGGCACTGGAGCAGGCCCGCGGCGCCGATTACGCCGGTGTCTGGCTCGGCGTGAACCAGGAGAACCCGCGGGCGCAACGCTTCTACGCCAAATACGGCTTCGAGCAGGTGGGTACCCGGACTTTCACCGTCGGGCGCCAGGTGCACCACGACTTCGTGCTGCGACTCGAGTTCTGACCGCCGGCCGCGCTCGCGGCCTCAGTCCAGCATGCGCTGTTTCAGAGTGTCGATCTCCGCTGCGCTCAGCCCCAGACCCTCGCTCACATAGCGGTCGAAACCGCCATAGCTCACCGCGACCTGATCGAAGGCGGCGTCGAGCCACTCCCGCTGGACCCCGCCCACCGGATCACCGGCCGCGGCGCCGCGGTAGTGGTTGGACAGCAGATAGTCCTCGGTGACCGTGGCCCGATCCACACCGAGCACCGTCAGCAGTACCGCGGCGGTCCAGCCGGTCCGGTCCTTTCCGGCGGTGCAGTGGAACAGCACCGCGCCCGCCTCGGGCCCCTGCCCGGACGCCGCGATATCGCGCAGTACCCCGGCCACCGCCTGGTTCGCGCCCGGGGCGGTGATGAACGCCCGGTACAGGTCGCTGCCACCGGCGAGGGTCGACACGAGCTCCGGCAGTGGGGCGGCGCCGATCATGTCGTACCAGTTGGCGCGCGCCCCGGCGGGGATCCGGTCCGGGCCGATCGCGCGCTCGTAGACCGTGCGCAGATCGTCGACCGCACGGACCCGGAGCCGGGTCAGTTCCGCCAGGTCCGCGGGGGTGAGAGTGTTGAGCTGATCGGTGCGGAACGCGATACCGGTGCGTACGGCGCGTCCATCCACGGTGCGGTAACCGCCGAGATCGCGGGCATTGGGGGCGCCCGACAGGTGCAGCGACCGGTCGACGGTGAGCACCTCGGCGGCTGCCGGCGCCGCGGTGACATTCGCCGCCGCGGCCGGGCCGAACGCGATCAGGGCACCGGTGAGAACGGCGGCCGGTACGCGCGCCGAACGATGAACCATGAACGGAACTCCCATCGTGCTCGCCGGCACCCCCGCGCGGCGTGCCGGACTCAGCAAACCAACCCCGGGGTCCGGGGTCAACCCGAAAACGGCGCGTCTGCGCACGCCGCGCGGGTCGGCGGACGGCGGCCGGAAACGATCCGGCTACCGCCGGGCCGTGCTCAGGCCGGGACCTCGAAGCGGGACAGCGCCAGCAGCCGGGAGATCGCCCGCAGATACTTCTTGCGGTAGCCGCCGTCGAGCATTTCCTGGGAGAAGATCTCGTCGAGTTTCGCGCCCGAGACGGTCACCGGGGTGCCCGCGTCGTAGAGCCGGTCGGCCAGCACCACCAAGCGCAGGGCCACCGCCTGATCGTCGACCGGATGCACGCCGGAGACGAAGACCGCGGACACCCCGTCGATCAACGCCCCGAATTTCGACGGGTGCAGGGTGCTCAGATGGCGCAGCAGGGCGTCGAAATCGTCCAGCGTCGCGGCGGGGGTGGCCGCCGCCCGTTCGTTCAGCTGCGCGTCACTGCTGGGCTCCGGGGCCGGCGGCAGATCGCGGTGCCGGTAGTCGGGGCCGTCCACCCGCACCGTGTCGAAGATCGAGCCGAGTTTCTTGATCTCACGCAGGAAGTCCTGCGCCGCGAACCGGCCCTCGCCGAGCTGCCCGGGCAGCGTGTTGGAGGTGGCCGCGACCGAGACGCCGCTGGCCGAGAGCTCGGTGAGCAGCCGGGAGACCAGCATGGTGTCGCCCGGATCGTCCAGTTCGAATTCGTCGATGCACAGCACACTGTTCGCCGACAGCCGCTCGACCGCGTTACCGAATCCCAGCGCGCCGACCAGGTTGGTGAGTTCACCGAAGGTGCCGAACGATTTCGGCGCGGGCGCGCTGTGGAAGATCGAGGCCAGCAGGTGGGTCTTGCCGACACCGAAACCGCCGTCCAGGTACAGGCCCGCGCCCTGGGTCGGCTTCTTCTTCCCGAAGAAGGATTTCTTCTGCCCGGCCTTGTGGATGGCGGTGACCTTCTCCGCGAAGACTCGGGCCGAGGCGACCGCCGCGGCCTGGCTGGGCTCGTTCGGGTCGGGGATGTAGGTATCGAAACCGACCTCGTCGAACATGGGCGGCGGTACCATCTGGGCGACCAGCTGGTCGGCGGGGACCTCCGGACGGCGGTCGACGAGGCGCATCGGCATGGACGTAGCCTAGTGACGTGGTATGAGCTGTTGGTATGCAGCGTATCCCCGATGCGATCCAGCTCACAGACCTCGACAGCAACGCACTCGCCGATCTGTACGCCTATCCGGGCGGCCCGGACGACAGTTGGCTGCGAGTCAATTTCGTCTCCAGTATCGACGGCGCCGTCACCGGACCCGGCGGTATATCGGGTGCTCTCGGCACACCGGCGGACAAACGGGTGTTCCATCTGCTGCGCGAACTGTGCGACGTCGTCCTGGTCGGCGCGGGCACCGTACGCGCGGAGAACTACGGGGGCGCGCAGACCGACCCGGGCCTGCGCCGCGAGCTGTTCGCCCGGGGCATCGGCGGGCATGCCGAGGGCGACCCGCCGCCGATCGCGATCGTGACCGCCTCCGCCGCGCTGGCCCCGGACCATCGGGTGATCACCACCGCCCGGACCCCCACCCTGATCCTCACCACCGCGGCGGCGCCCGCGCAGCGGGTACGCGCCCTCGCCGACGCCGGAGCCGAGGTGATCGAGATCGGCGACGAGGTCATCGCGCCACGGGCGGTTCCGGAGGTGCTCGCGGCGCGCGGGTTGCGGCGGATGCTGTGCGAGGGCGGACCGCAGCTGTTCGGCTCCCTGGCCGCCGCGGGCGCGGTCGACGAACTCTGCCTGACCACCGCGCCGCTGCTGGTCGGCGGGGCGGCGCGCCGGATCTCGGTGTCGCACGAGGAATTCGGGATGCGGATGACACCGGCGCATGTGCTGCTGGACCCGGACGGCACGATGCTCACCCGCTGGGTGCGCGCCTGAAACCCGGGCGGCGAGCGTGCGTGGCGGAGCCCGGGCGTCCCGCTCGGGCGGATCCGATCCGGACCTGGCAGGGTGTAGCGCATGCGCTGGACTCGGGCAGTGGTGCCGGCCTCGGCACTTTTGATCATGATCGCCGGATGCGGGGCCGGTCCATCGGACCGCCCGCACGTCGCCGTCGAACGTCCGCCTGTGCCAGGCGAATCCACCACCTCCGCCCAGGTCCCCCCACCGCCGGCCGCCGAGGTCCCGAAGAAGGACCTCCCGTGGCGCGAGTGCACCCGGGAAACATTCGACCAGGCCGGGATGGGCCAGGGACCCGCCGGCCTGGTCCTGGAATGTGCCGATTTCTCCACTCCGATCGACAGCGCGGGCTCGGTGCTGGGCAACTTCCGCACCGGCGCGGTGCGCGCCCGGCTGCCGCAGACCCCGCCCGACGCCGCACCCGTGGTACTGACCTCCGGTGTGGACCGCTCCTCCGGCGCCACCCTCGCGGGGCTGGCCACCGGTCCGGCGAGCGCCCTGCTCACCGCCCACCCCGTGGTCGCGGTGGATCGCCGGGGTATCGGCAGCTCCCAGGCGATCGACTGTCTACCCGCCGATATCCGCAGCGGCCTGCAGGACAACGCGCAGTTCACCCCGGGCGGTGACGCGGTGACCGGTATGTCCGACCTGTCCCGCAACGGCACCATCTCCTGCCGGGACTTCCTGCAGCCCTACGACGGCACCTTCGATGCCGCGCACGCCGCCGACGATATCGAGCAGTTGCGCCGCGAGTGGAATGTCGACCACCTCGCCGTGCTGGGTATCGGCAGCGGCGCGCTGGTGGGCCTGGAATACGCCCGCAAATACGGTGACCGGCTGGCCCGGCTCGTCCTCGACTCCCCCACCCCGGTGGGTGTGGATACCGTCACCCGGACCGAGACAGCGGTCCAGGGCGCCGAGGCGGCGCTGTCGGCGTTCGCCCAGCAGTGCGTCGGTATCTCGTGCTCGCTCGGACCCGATCCGCGCGCGGCGGTGACCACCCTGATGCAGAAAGCGGCCGACGGGCAGCTCGGCGACATCTCGGCAAACGGGGTGCGCACGGCTGTCACCGGGTTCCTCGGCAGCCCCCGCGCGGACCAGACCGGCCGGATCGGCGCACTCGCCGACGCCCTGTCCGCGGCCGGTCGTGGCGACCTGGGCGCGCTGAAAACGCTGATCGATCAGCAGGAGGCCGCCACCGCGACCGACGGACAGTTCGTCAACGGCTGCACCGATATGCCGCAGACCCCGCCCGCGCCCCAGGTCACCGACCTCGCCGGTATCTGGGCGCAGAAGTATCCGGCGTTCGGCCGGGCGACCGCGCTGTCGATGCTGGCCTGCTCGGCGTGGCCGGTGACCGAGGCACCGGCAGCGCTGGAGAAACTCGAGCTGCCGGTGCTGGTACTCACCGGTGTGGCCGATCCGGTGACCGGTGTCGCGCAGGCCTCGGTGACCGGCGCCCTCGGGGCGGCGGGCGCCCGGACCTCGACCATGACCTGGCAGGGCTGGGGTCATCCGGTGAGCGCGCATTCCGGCTGCGCGCAGACCGCGCTCGTGGCGTATCTGACGGACGGACGGCTGCCCGGCGACGGCACCGCCTGCCCCGCCTGACGGTCCCGCGCGAAGGTGCCCCGAGCCGGGTCCGAGGGGCGCCTGACCGGCGCGTCGAGGGTGGGCCCCGGCAACACCACGGCACCGCCCGGTGTACCGTGCCGTGGTGTTCCTTCGACAGCTCGAGCCCCGCACTGCTCGAACAACCGCCGACGTGATCCGGTTCGCGCTCTGGCCGCTGGCGGTCATGACCGTGCTGAACCGGGTGTTCATCAAGGCTGTCAACGGTTTCGTGACCGATGACTACAAGCCCGTCTACCAGGCCTCACTGGATTTCCTCAACGGTCGCGAGGTGTACACGGCGAATTTCGATTCGGTCGACCCGCACTACCTGTACCCGCCCAGCGGCACCCTGTTGATCGCGCCCATCGCGGTGATCGACTACGAGAAATCGCGCTGGCTGTTCATCCTGCTCAACGCTGTCGCCATCCTGATCGCCTGGTATCTGCTGCTGCGGCTGTTCAACTACACGCTGCGCTCCATCGCCGCCCCGGTCCTGCTGCTGGCGATGTTCCTGTCCGAGACGGTGATCAACACGCTGGTGTTCACCAATGTCAACGGATGCCTGCTGCTGGCGGAGATGCTGTTCCTGATCCTGCTGTTGCGGCGAAGAGATGTCCTGGCAGGTGTGGTGCTGGGCCTCAGTATGGCCGTCAAACCAACTCTGGCACCGCTGCTGCTGATCGCCGTGGTCCGCAAACAGTGGGCACTCGTCGCCACGGCGGTGGCCGTGCCGATCGCGCTGACCGCCGTCGCCTGGCCGCTGTCGCGCGATCCGGAGCGCTTCTTCACCCGGACCGCGCCGTACCTGTTCGAAACGCGCGACTACTTCAACAGCGCCATTCCCGGCAACGCGGAGTACTACGGCCTGCCCCCGTGGCTGACCTGGACCATCCGGCTCACGATGGCCGTCCTGGTGCTGGTTTCACTGTGGATCCTGTACCGGTACTACCGCGAAGACGAGCTGTTCTTCGTCACCACCGCGTCGGGTGTGCTGCTCACCGCCTCGTGGCTGCTGGCCTCGCTGGGCCAGATGTACTACTCGATGATGCTGTTCCCGTTCCTCATGTCGGTCGTGCTGCGCAATTCCGTGCTGCGCAACTGGCCGGCCTGGCTGGCGGTGTTCGGTTTCCTGTCCTACGACAAATGGCTGTCGGACCGCTGGCCCGATATCGGCCGCAACCTGGAATATCTGCGGATCACCTTCGGCTGGGGCCTGCTGCTGGTCGTCGTGTTCTGTGTGCTCGGCGACCGGTATCTGGCCGCCCGGCGTGCGGGCCGGTTGCCGCGGCTGGACCCGGTATGGATGGCCGAGGCGCCCGACTCCCGGGATGCCGGGGTGGACGATCTCGCCGCATCGGCCCGGCCGGTCCGGTCCCCGGCCGCCGGCCGCGCGGTGGAGCCCGAACCGGCCGGTGCGCGCGTCGTCGAGACGCAGGCCGTCCGCGGCTGATACGGGACGCGCGGCGGCACACGTATTAGCGTGGAGGCATGAGTTCCGAAACGGACGCGACCGATACCTCCCTGCCCGCCCCGAAGATCCAGCTCAGCCCGCAGGAGTGGCGGGCCCGGCTGGACCCCGCGGAGTACGCGGTGCTCCGCGAAGCCGGCACCGAGCGACCGTTCACCGGCGAATACACCGACACCACCGCCGAGGGGGTGTACAGCTGCCGGGCCTGCGGCGCCGAACTCTTCCGGAGTACGGAGAAGTTCGAGTCGCATTGCGGATGGCCGTCCTTCTTCGATCCGGCCGCCTCGGACGCGGTACTGCTGCGCGAGGACAGTTCGCTGGGAATGCGCCGCGTCGAAGTGCTGTGCGCGAACTGCCACAGCCACCTCGGGCACGTCTTCGAGGGCGAGGGGTATCCGACACCGACCGACAAGCGGTACTGCATCAACTCGATCTCCCTGCGCCTGCAGCCCGCGACCGGTGCAGCGGACTGACCCGTCCCGCTTCCCACCGGACCGTCATATGACAACCGCCCGGCGGTGGCCCCTTTTCCGGGGCCACCGCCGGGCGGTTGGGCGACTTCGGGTCAGGGCAGTGCGGCGACGAGCTGATCGAGTTCGACCCGCGGCCCGGTGTAGAAGGGGGTCTCCTCCCGGACGTGCATCCGGGCCTCGGTGGCCCGCAGGTCACGCATCAGATCGACGATCCGGTGCAGCTCCGGCGCCTCGAACGCGAGGATCCACTCGTAGTCGCCGAGCGCGAACGAGGCGACGGTGTTGGCTCGCACATCGGGATAGCCGCGTGCTTCCTTACCGTGATCGGCGAGCATCTTTCGGCGTTCGTCATCGGGCAGCAGATACCACTCGTAGGACCGGACGAACGGGTAGACGCAGATGTAGTTCCCGGCTTCCTCGCCGGCGAGGAACGCGGGAATATGACTCTTGTTGAACTCCGCGGGCCGGTGCAGCGCCACATTGCTCCACACCGGGGTGCTGGCCCGGCCGAGTTCGGTGGCGCGCCGGAAATCGGCGTAGGCGGCCTGCAGGTCCTCGACCCGCTCGGCATGGGTCCACACCATGAAATCCGCGTCGGCGCGCATACCGGCCACGTCGTAGACGCCACGCACCACGACACCGCGATCGGCGAGCCCGTCGAAGAACTCGCGGGCCTCCTTCAGCGCTGTCGCGCGATCGTCCCCCAGCACTCCGGGCCGCACCTGGTACACGGAGAACATGAGATAGCGGATGGTGGAGTTGAGAGACTGGTAATCGAGTCGCGCCATAGCCCCATCGTGCCACTCGCCGGATCGCCGCGGGGCCGGGGCCGGTCGATCGCCAGGCCCGGACCGAGCGGCCGCCACACCCGGAGGAGCGGCGTTCAGGCCGGTGCCACACCGCCGGCGATATGTGTCGCGGCCCGCGTCGCCGCCGCCACACAGGCGGGCACCCCGACACCGTGCAGATAGGCGCCGGTCACCGCGAGATCACCGAAACCGGCCAGCGCGGACTCGATCTCGGCGATCCGCTCGGTGTGCCCGGGGGCGTACTGGGCGAGGCCACCGGGCCAGCGCTGCACGATCGCGGACCGCGGGGTGATCGGCACCCCCGTGACGGTGGCGAGGTCGGCGGTGGCGGCGTCGATGAGTTCGGCATCGGGGAGACCCAGCACCGCGTCGTCACCGAACCGGCCGAACGAGACCCGCACCAGGGCTGTCTCCCGCACGGCCAGATGGGACCATTTCCGGCTGGACAGGGTGAACGCCTTGGCCCGCAACGGCTCACCCGTCGCCACCAGCACACCCGAATTCGGCGGCAGCGCGGTGTCCTTCGGCAGTTCCAGTGCGACCAGGGCGGAGGAGGACAGCTCGATCCCGGCGGCCGCGCGCGCCGCCACGGGCGCGATATCGGCCAGCAACCGGGCCGTCACCGGCGCCGGAGTCGCGAGGACGACCGCCTCGAACTCCCCGAGCGGTTCCACCGCCCAGCCACCCGCTATCCGCCGGAGACCGGTGACGGCGGTATCCCGGATCGTGGTGGCCACCGTCCGACCGGCCAGCGCGTCCAGCAGCGCCCCGTAACCGTCGCGCAGCGCCCCGAACACCGGCGCGCCGGACGGCGCGGGCAGTGCGGCCGCCACCGCCTCGGTGAGGCAGCCGGCGCCCCGGTCCAGCGCCGCGGCCAGCGTGGGCAGCGCCGCGCGGAGCCCGATGGAGCGGGCGGAACCGGCGTACACGCCGCCGAGCAGCGGGTCGACACTGCGCGCCACGGTCTGCTCCCCGAACCGGTCGGCCACCAGCGAGTGGACATCGATATCGGCACCGGGCCGCCAGGTGAACGGACGCTCGGGTTCGGCGGCGATGCGCGCCACCGTCGCGGCATCGACCAGTCCTTCGACGGCCGCGGCGGCGGCCGGGATACCCATCAGCGTGCGCTCCGGTAGCAGATGGGCCCGCCCCTGCGACCAGATCAGCGGGCGCAGGCCGGACGGATGAACCAGCTGGTCGGCAATACCCAGTTCGGCCAGCAGCTCGGGCACCTCGGGCCGCCGGCCGACGAACGCCTCCGCGCCCAGATCGACCGGTTCACCAGCGATCTCGCCGGTCCGCAACACCCCGCCGAACCGGTCCCGGAGGTCGGCCACCGTGATCGCGGCCGATTCCCCGAGCAGCCCGCGCAACCGGTAGGCCGCGACGAGCCCGCTGATCCCCCCACCGACCACCGCGATTCTCATCCCCCGACCGTATCCGGCTCCCATACATCGCGCGATCGCGCCCTCCGCGGCCGAAACACCCACCGCGGCCGCCGCTGTCACGACGGCCGCCGCGGCCTCACAGCTCGTGGACCAGCTCCACCAGCGCCGTGAGCACCCCCGGGTCGGTCTCGGGCAGCACCCCGTGACCCAGATTGAAGATATGGCCCGCGGCGCCCATGGCGAGCGCCGAATCCGCTTCGTCGGCGATCCGGCGTGCCTCGGCCTCCACGACCGGCCAGCCCGCGAAGAGCACCGCGGGGTCGAGATTGCCCTGCAACGCTTTTCCGGGGCCGACCCGCCGCACCGCCTCGGTCAGCGGCAGGCGCCAATCGACACCGACCACATCGGCTCCGGCCTCCCCCATGGCGCCGAGCAGTTCCCCGGTGCCCACCCCGAAATGGATCCGGGGCACCCCGGCCTCGGCGAGTTCGGCGAACACCCGCTCCGAATGCGGCAGCACATAGCGGCGATAGTCGGCCAGCGAGAGCGCCCCGGCCCACGAGTCGAACAGCTGCACCGCGTCGACCCCGGCTTCGAGCTGGGCCCGCAGGAACACGATGGTGATATCGGTGAGCACCCCGAGCAGCGCGTGCCAGGCCGTCGGATCGCCGTACATCATGGCCTTGGTGCGCTCGTGGTTCTTGCTGGGGCCGCCCTCCACCAGATAGGACGCCAGCGTGAACGGCGCACCCGCGAAACCGATGAGCGGAGTCTGCCCGAGCTCCTCGACCAGCAACCGCACCCCGTCGGTGACCGCGCCCACTTCCTCGGGCCGCAGTCGGGGCAGCGCCTGGACATCGGCGGCCGTCCGTATCGGTGTGGTCACCACCGGACCGACGCCGGCCACGATATCGAGATCGATTCCGGCAGCCTTGAGCGGAACGACGATATCGGAGAACAGGATCGCCGCGTCGACGCCGTGGCGGCGGATCGGTTGCATGGTGATCTCACAGACGAGTTCCGGATCGAAACACGACTCGAGCATCCCGATACCTGCCCGGACCTCGCGGTATTCCGGCAGTGACCGGCCCGCCTGGCGCATGAACCACACCGGCCGCCGAGCCGGTGCGGCGCCGGTGGCGGCGGCCAGGAACGGGGCATCGGACAACCGGCGGCGCGTATATGTGCTCATCACCCGCCATCGTATGCGGCCCCGCCCGGCCCGGCGCGCAAGGCCGCACAGCGCCGCCCGGACCCCCGATCCGCCGTCCTGGGCGGCGGCTGCGTACACCGTCCCGGCGGGTTGCGCGGTGTTTACCACGATCGGGGCCGCCCACGCAGCAACAGCGGTCGTCCGGCGCGCCTCCGCGCGCCCCGGGTGCTACGGGTCTACCGTCATTCCCCGTGACACCGCTCGATATCCGCGACGGCGCACCCGACGACGGGCCCGGCGACGAACCCGCAGCGTTTCGTGCCGCCGTCTCGGCGATGGGCACCGCATCCGTACATCCGCGGATCGAGCTGTCCCCGATTCGTCCGCCGCAACGTCTGGCCCCCTACTCCTATGCGCTCGGCGCCGAGGTGATCCACGAGGAATCACCCGTCGTACCGATCGACTCCGACGGCGATGCCTTCGGGCGGCTCATCCTGCTCCACGACCCCAGCGGGGACGAGGCGTGGCACGGCGTCTTCCGGCTGGTCGCCTATATCCAGGCCGATATCGACGGCGCGCTGGCCGCCGATCCGCTCCTCCCGGAGGTCGCCTGGAGCTGGCTGGTGGACGCCCTCGAATCCCGGGAGGGCCCGTTCACCGCGCTCGGCGGTACGGTGACCTCCACCAGTTCGGTGCGCTACGGAGATATCGCCGGCCCGCCCCGCGCGCACCAGCTCGAATTACGAGCCTCCTGGACCGCCCGCACCACCGAGATGCGCCCCCATGTGGAAGCGTTCGGGGAAGTCCTCGCCTACGCGGCGGGTCTACCGCCGGCGGGCATCACCGATCTGCGGCCCTCGCCGGCCGGCGAGACCGACCGTGGTTGAATATCGGACGTAGCCTCGGCCACGTAGAGTGGCCCTTTATGCCGGTAGTAGAGGAGCCCGAACACCTGTCCGGTGACCACCCGGATGGTGGCACCGGCCTGCCTCCGGCGTCCGATCCTGGCCCACGCGACGAAGCCACCGATTCCGCTCCGGCCGAGTCCACCGCGGAACCGCTGCTGGTCCCGGCCGAGGGTATTCCCCCGGTCTGCCGCACCGCCGAGACCGTGGCGGCGGCCGCCGAACGTCTCGCCGCCGGCTCCGGGCCGCTGGCCGTGGATGCCGAACGCGCCTCGGGTTTCCGGTATTCGTCGCGGGCGTACCTGATCCAGTTGCGCCGGGCCGGGGCGGGGACCGTGCTCATCGACCCGATACCGGTCGCGGACGCACTCGCCCCACTGGCCGAGGCGATCAACGGACTGGAATGGATCCTGCATTCCGCCGATCAGGACCTGCCCGGCCTGGCCGAGCTGGGCCTGCGACCGGCGGTGCTGTTCGATACCGAACTCGGCGGGCGGCTCGCCGGTTTTCCCCGCGTCGGTCTGGCGGCCATGGTCGAACAGTTGCTCGGCCGGGCGCTGCGCAAAGGGCACGGCGCGGCGGACTGGTCGACCCGGCCCCTTCCGGAAGCCTGGCTCAACTACGCCGCACTCGATGTGGAACTGCTGATCGAACTCCGTTCGGCCGTGGCCGCCGCGCTGGCCGAGCAGGGCAAAACCGATTGGGCCGCGCAGGAGTTCGAACATATCCGGCTACTCGAACCGGCCACGCCGAAACCGGACCGCTGGCGGCGCACCTCCGGAATCCATACGCTGCGCCGGGCCCGCCAGCTGGCGATCGTGCGGGAACTGTGGACCACCCGCGATACCCTGGCGCGCGGGCGCGATATCGCGCCCTCCCGGATCCTTCCGGATTCCGCCATCATCGCGGCCGCCAAGGCCGAACCCGCCTCGATCGGGCAGCTACGGGAATTGCCGGTGTTCGGCGGCCCGCGCCAGCGCCGCTACTCCCGGGAATGGCTGGGCGCGGTGGAACGCGCCCGCGCGCTGCCGGACGAGGACCTACCCCGGATGAGCCAGCCCTACGACGGGCCGCCGCCGGTGAACCGCTGGGAACGCCGCGATCCCGCCGCCGCGGCCCGGCTGGCCCGGGCCCGCGCGGTGATGACCCGGATCTCCGAGCGGGTGGCGGTACCGGTGGAAAATCTGCTGTCGCCCGATCTGGTGCGGCGGCTGTGCTGGGACGGCCTGCCCGACTACCGCAGCGGACCGGAAGCCGCCGGCGAGGTCGCGGCGGCGGTCGACGGCTTCCTGAAGAGTCACGGTGCCCGGCCCTGGCAGCGCGAACTCGCCGCGCAGCCATTGGCCACCGCCCTCATCGACCGGCCGCCGAGCTGACGACCGCCCGCACGGTACTCCGCGGGCACGGCCGGCCGCCGCGCGGCGGCTAGGGCACGTCCAGCCAGCCGGTGACGCGCCGGGTGATATCGGGCGCGGTCAGGCCGAGCTCCTGACGCACCTGGGCGATACTGCCGTGCTCCAGGAATTCCTGCGGGATACCGATATCGCGAGCGGGCATGTCCAGGCCGGCGGCACGCAGCCGGGCCGATACGGTCGCTCCGATCCCCCCGTGCAGGCCGCTGTCCTCCAGGGTCACCACCAGGCGGTAGTTCTCGGCCAGTTTGACGACGGTATCGGAAACCGGCAGCACCCACCGCGGGTCGATGACCGTGGCGGTGATCCCCTCCGCCTCCAGCAATTCCGCGGCCTGGAGCGCGGCCGGTATCAGGGCACCGACGGCCACGAACAGCACATCGCCGCGCTGGCCCTGCGCCGACGGCCCTTCCCGGTCCGGCAGCCACAGCACATCCACGCCGTCGAGCCGCTCGATCGCCCGGATCTCGGCGCCCACAGTGTCTTTGGGGAACCGCAACGCGGTCGGCCCGTCGCCGACCGCCAGCGCCTCGGTCAGTTCCTCGGCCAGGGTCGCGGCATCGCGCGGGGCGGCCACCCGCATCCCGGGCACGATGCCGAGCAGCGACAGATCCCACATACCATTGTGGCTCGCGCCGTCGGCCCCGGTGATCCCGGCGCGGTCCAGCACCAGGGTGACCGGCTGTTTCAGCAATGCCACGTCCATCAGCAGCTGGTCGAAGGCCCGGTTCAGGAAGGTCGAGTAGATGGCCACCACAGGGTGCAGCCCGCCCAGCGCGAGACCCGCCGCCGAGGCCAGCGCGTGCTGTTCGGCGATACCGACATCGAAGAGCCGCTCCGGGAAACGCTCACCGAACGCGGACAGTCCGGTGGGACCCGGCATGGCGGCGGTGATCGCGACGATATCGTCGCGGCGTTCGGCGTGGGAGATGAGCTCCTTCGAGAACACCGAGGTCCAGCTGACCGCGGTCCCGCTGCTCACGGATTCGCCGGTCCGCGGATCGATGGGCCCGCAGGCGTGCATCTGATCGGCCACATGATTCTCGGCCGGTTCGTAGCCGTGCCCCTTCTGGGTCACCGCGTGCACCACCACCGGGCCGCCGAAATCCTTCGCGTGCCGCAGCGCCGATTCGAGCGCGACGAGATCGTGGCCGTCCACCGGACCGACGTATTTGAGACCGAGATCGCTGAACAGCTCCTGCGGGCTCACCGCGTCCTTTATCCCGGCCTTCACCGCGTGCACCATCGAATACGCGGAATCGCCCACGCCGGGAATACTTTTCAGCAACCGGCGGCCCGTGTCGAGCATATGCTCGTACACCGGCTGGGTGCGCAGCGCCGTGAGCCGGTCGGCCAGACCGCCGATGGTGGGGGCGTAGGAGCGGCCGTTGTCATTGACGACGATCACCACGGGCCGGTCCTTGGCAGCGGCGATATTGTTCAGCGCTTCCCAGCACATACCGCCGGTGAGGGCCCCGTCACCGACGACCGCCACGACATGACGGTCCTGGCCGGTGAGCGCGAACGCCTTGGCCAGGCCGTCGGCATAGGACAGCGACGCCGAGGCGTGCGAGGACTCCACCCAGTCGTGTTCGCTCTCGGCGCGGCTGGGATACCCCGACAGCCCGTCCTTGCGGCGCAGGGTGTCGAAGCGATCCTTGCGACCGGTCACGATCTTGTGCACATAGGCCTGGTGCCCGGTGTCGAAGATCAACGGATCGGCGGGCGAATCGAATACCCGGTGCAGGGCGAGGGTGAGTTCCACCACCCCGAGGTTGGGTCCCAGGTGCCCGCCGGTGACGGCGACCTTGTGCACCAGGAACTCGCGGATCTCGGCCGCCAGCTCCCGCAGTTGCGGTGCCGAGAGCCGACGCACGTCTTCGGGCGTATCGACCCGGGAAAGCACTCCCACCTGATTCGCTCCCTCCGGATAGCGCAGTTGATCCGACCAGTCTAGGAGCCGCAGCCGACTGCACCACCCGGGCGGCGAGCCGTGCCCCACTCCGAACCGGGCCGGAACCGCGGTCCGGCGTATCGGTCCAGCCTAGGGTGAGAGGGGGGTACCGCGCGAACCGCGTCCGGCCGCGGGCCCCGGGACAGCGGCGCACCGACAAGCGCCGCACACCGACCGCGAGGAGACCGGATGACCCAGCCGCAGGCGGGAACGGTGACCGTATTCGGGTACGGCACCGTCCGCGCCGCTCCCGATCTGATCGTGCTCTCGATCGGCGTCGAATGCCGGGCGAGCACCGTCGGCCTGGCCTACGACCGGGCCGGCCGGAGTGTGACGGCACTGACGGCCGCGTTACGCGAAGACGGCGTCCCCGGCAGCGATATCGGCACCGGCATGCTGTCGGTGCGCTCGGATACGGCCTGGCAGGACGGCACCGCACGGGTGATCGGCTATATCGCGACCAGCACGCTCACGGTCACCCTCACCGCCGCGGCCGACCCCGCGCGACCGGCGCCGTCGGACGTGGTGGCCCATGCCGTGGCGGCGGGCGGCGACGACGCGCGGCTGGGTGGGCTGCGGCACACCTTCGCCGACCGGGAACGGCTACTGGAGCGCGCCCGCGACGCCGCCTGGGACAACGCCTTGGACAAGGCCCGGCAGTACGCCCGCCGCGCCGCCCGCGAACTGGGTCCCGTGCTCGAGATCACCGAGCACACCACCGCGCCACCGCCGGCGCAGCCCACGGAGCCCGGCGGGATCCGGATGGTCGCCGCGTCCGCACCGGCGCCGGTGCCGATAGAATCCGGGGAGACCGAGATCACCGCGACGCTGCGGGCCACCTGGCAGCTGAAGTAGGGCACCGCACGGGCTTGTCAGCGCGCCAGGAGCGCAAGGCATTCCACATGATGGGTGGCCGGAAACGCGTCGAAGGCGCGCAACGCGGTCAGTCCGTAACCGGCGTCCAGGTACAGGCGCAGATCCCGGGCGAACGACGCCGGATCACAGCCGATGTGCACGATCCGGTCCGGCGCCGCGGCGGCCACGGCGTGCACCACGGGTTTGCCGGCCCCGGCCCGCGGCGGATCGAGTACCACCACCCGCGGCCGTGGGTGCTGGTGTCCGGCCGCCCACTGCTCGACCCGTCCGGTACGCAGCTCCAGCCACGGCAGATCGCCCAGGGCGGCGTGACCGTCGGCGACCGCGGCCGGTGCGGATTCCAGCGCCCACACGGCGCCGGTCGGGCCGACCTGTTCGGCCAGTCGCGCAGCGAAAACGCCCGCGCCGCTGTACAGATCCCACGCGGTCGCACCCATGCCCGGATCGGCCCAGCCGGCGACAATATCCGAATAGCACTGCGCGGCACCGCGGTGCGCCTGCCAGAATCCGGCCGCCGACACCTCCCAGCGCCGCCCGGCCACGTACTGGACGGCCCGGCCGCTGCCCTCGACCACCCATTCGTCGCGATCGGTGTGAGCGGCGGCGCGCCGGGCCGCCGTGCGCCGCCGCTGCGCACCCGGCGTCTCCGGCTCCGCGCCGGCTCGGCTCGTGCCGTCCCGTGGCCCGCGTGCACGTCCGCTACGCGCGTCGGCCCGGCTCCCGGGGCCGGAACGGCCGCCGTGCCGATCACCGCCGCGCCGGCCGGTCTCGGGTACCGGCGGGGCGATTTCGACGATATGCCGGGCCCCGGTGTCGTCGACCGCGATCACCAGCTCCGCGCCGGGCATCCAGCGGCGCCGGTCGATATCGTCCAGGGCGCCGGGCACGGGTTGTGGACAGCGCAGGTCGGTCAGCACACCGGTACTGCGGTAGCGATGCACACCGGCCCGGCCCTCCAGATCCACCGCGAGCCGGATCCGGGTGCGCCAGCCGCCGGTGCGATCGCCGGAGCCGGTGATGGGTTCCACCTCGACCGCGCGTTCGATACCGGTGATGCGGCGCAGCTGTTCGGCCACGACCGCGCCCTTCAGCTGCCGCTGCGTCGCCGCGGTGGCAAAGGAGAAATCGCAGCATCCCGCCCCACCCGGACCTGATACCGGGCAGGTGGCGGGGATCCGATCCGGTGATGCCTCGAGGATCTCCACGGCCTCGGCCCGGCAGAACGCGCCGCCGCGGTCCTCGGTGACCCGGGCCCGCACGAGCTCACCGGGCAGGCCGTGCCGGACGAACATCACCCGCCCCTCGTGGCGTGCCACACAGAAGCCGCCGTGCCCGGGCGGCCCGAGCCGTACCGACAGCACTTCATCGCGCCACGAACTCATCGGACCTCACCCATTGTCGCCGTAGCCGCGCCGTACCGCGCCCGGTGCCGCGGGTTCGCCCGCCGCACGGGCGGTCGCCGAGGAACTCAGCTGCCACGGCACGCTGGTCACCATCACGCCCGGTTCGAACAGCAACCGGCCCTTCAACCGCAACGCGCTCTGATTGTGCAGCACCTGCTCCCACCAGTGCCCGACCACGTATTCGGGGATGAAGACGGTCACCACATCGCGCGGCGCGTCCTTGCGCACCCGCTTCACATATTCGAGCACCGGTTTGGTGATCTCGCGGTAGGGCGATTCGATCACCTTCAACGGGACCGGATTGTCGCTCTTCTCCCAGTCCCGTACGAGTGCCCGGGTGTCGTCCTCGTCGACGTTCACCGTGATCGCCTCGAGGGTATCCGGGCGCCCGGCCCGCGCGTAGGCCAGTGCCCGGCGGGTCGGCAGGTGCAGTTTCGACACCAGGACGATCGAATGGGTCCGGCTCGGCAGGACCCCGTCCCATTCGTGTTCTTCCAGTTCCCGGGCCACCGAGTTGTAGTGGTGGTGGATCATCTTCATGATCACGAAGATCACCGCCATGGTCACGATGGCGATCCAGGCGCCGGCGAAGAACTTCGTCACCAGCACGATCACCAGGACAGCCCCGGTGGCCACCAGGCCCAGCGCGTTGATGGCCCGGGAACGCATCATCCGGCGCCGTTCGACGGGATCCGTCTCCCCGCTCAGCAACCGGCTCCAGTGCCGCAGCATCCCGGTCTGGCTGAGGGTGAACGAGACGAACACGCCGATGATGTAGAGCTGGATCAGCCGGGTCACTTCCGCGTCGAACGCCACCACGAACGCGATCGCGCCGACCGCCAGGAACAGGATCCCGTTGCTGAAGGCGAGCCGGTCGCCGCGCGTATGCAGTTGGCGGGGCAGGAAGCGCGCCTGGGCCAGGACCGAACCCAGGACCGGGAAACCGTTGAACGCGGTATTGGCGGCCAGTACCAGAATCACCGCGGTCACCACGGCCACGAAGTAGAAACCGGGGGTGAAGCCGCTGAACACCGCGTGCGCGATCTGGGCGATCAACGTTTTCTGCTGGTAACCCTCGGGCGCGCCGACGAGCTGTTCAGGGTGTTCGGCGAACACCACATGCGCCTGCCGCGCGAGCACGATCATGCCGAGCAGCAACACGATGGCGATCGAGCCGAGCATCAGCAGGGTCGTCGCGGCATTGCGCGATTTGGGTTTGCGGAAGGCCGGTACGCCGTTGCTGATCGCCTCGACACCGGTGAGCGCCGCGCAACCGGAGGAGAACGCGCGGGCCAGCAGGAAGATCAGCGCCAGCCCGGCCAGATGCTCCTCCTCGGCCCGCAGCTCGAAACCCGACGACTCGGCGCGCACTTCGTCACCCAGTACGAAGATCCGGATCAGTCCCCACGCGAGCATGGTGAACATGCCGAACAGGAAGGCATAGGACAGCAGGGCGAACATCCGGCCGGACTCCCGCACCCCGCGCAGGTTCATCGCGGTGATGAGCACGATGGCGGCCACCGCGAAGAGCACCTTGTGGGTCGCCACGAACGGGATCGCCGAGCCGATGGTGGACGCGGCCGACGCGATCGAGACCGCGACGGTGAGCACATAGTCCACCAGCAGCGCGCTGCCCACGGTCAGCCCCGCCGTGGGGCCCAGATTCGTGGTGACCACCTCGAAATCACCGCCGCCGGACGGGTAGGCGTGCACGTTCTGGCGATAGCTGGTGACCACGATGACCAGCACGACCGCGACGGCCAACCCGAGCCACGGGGCGTAGGCGTAACCGGCCAGCCCGGACACCGACAGCACGAGGAAGATCTCCTCGGGCGCGTAGGCGACCGAGGACATCGCGTCCGAGGCGAACACCGGCAGCGCGATTCGTTTCGGCAGCAGGGTGTGGCCCAGGGAGTCACTACGGAATGGCCGCCCCAACACCAGACGCTTGGTGGCGGTCGTCAACTTCGACACTGGACGGAGCATAAGCCCCCGTGCTCCGCTGCGCTGCGAGGCCTCACCGGACGGCGGGGTTTGGCCACCCCCCGCGGGGGGAACGTGGCTGGGGGCGAGAACCAGCGAGTACGGTTCGTTTTCGCAGCAGCCATATGGCTGTTTCACTTGCCGTAGGGCAGACCGAGTCAGGAGCGAGGTTCACCGTGTATGTGGTGATCATGGGATGCGGCCGGGTGGGGGCGTCGCTGGCCCGCGCCCTGGTCCGGATAGGTCACGAGGTCGCCGTGATCGACCGTAATCCGGACGCGTTCCGGCGCCTGGGCCCGGGCTTCCCGGGTGAGCAGGTCGTGGGGGTCGGTTTCGACCGCGAGGTTCTGCGCCGGGCGGGTATCGAACGGGCCGGGGCCTTCGCGGCCGTGTCCTCGGGCGACAACTCCAACATCATCTCCGCGCGGGTGGCGCGGGAAATGTTCGGGATCGACCGGGTGGTGGCCCGTATCTACGACGCCAAACGTGCCGCTGTCTACGAGCGGCTCGGTATCCCGACCATCGCGACCGTGCCCTGGACGACCGACCGCTTCCTGCACACACTGATCGGTGACGCGGGCACCACGACCTGGCGTGATCCCACCGGGACCGTCGCCGTCGCCCAGCTGATCCTGCACGAGGAATGGTACGGGCGCACGGTCAGCGAACTGGAGGACGCCACCGGCGCCCGGGTCGCGTTCGTCATCCGGTTCGGGCAGGGCATCCTGCCGGACGCCAAGACCGTCGTGCAGGCCGACGACATCGTGTACGTGGCCGCCACCTCCGGCTCGGCCGGGGAGGCCGTCGCGCTGGCCGCGAAACCTCCAGCTAACAAGGATTGATCATGAAAGTGGCCATTGCCGGAGCCGGGGCCGTCGGCCGCTCCATCGCCCGCGAACTACTCCGGGCGGGACACAGCGTCATGCTGCTCGAACGCGAGCTCGACCATATCGACCGCGAGGCGGTCCCCGAGGCGATCTGGGTCCATGCCGACGCCTGCGAACTGCAACTGCTCGAGGACGCCGGGCTGGAGGACTACGAGGTCGTCATCGCCGCGACCGGCGACGACAAGGCGAACCTGGTGCACAGTCTGCTGGCCAAGACCGAATTCGGGGTGCGCCGGGTGGTCGCGCGGGTCAACGATCCACGCAACGAATGGCTCTTCGACGGCTCCTGGGGTGTCGATGTGGCCGTCTCCACCCCGCGTCTGCTGGCCTCCCTCGTCGAGGAAGCGGTATCGGTGGGCGATCTGGTCCGCCTGATGACCTTGCGGCAGGGGCAGGCCAATCTGGTCGAACTCACCCTGCCACCGGATACGACGCTGGCCGGTAAACCGGTGCGCAATCTGACCCTGCCGCGGGATTCCGCACTGGTCACCATTCTGCGCGGCGGGCGGGTCATCGTGCCGCAGCCCGACGACCCCTTCGAGGGCGACGACGAACTGCTGTTCGTCGTCTCCGCGGCCGCCGAGGAGGAACTGCGTGCGGTGCTGGCACCGCACGGCATCGACTCGCAGACCGGCAGCACCACCGGCCTGACACCCGCGCAGGACGCCGAATACTGACCACCCGGCAGCACTCGGCCCACCTCCGCGTCCTCAGGCGGCGACGGGCTGCGCCGCGCGCGCACGCAGCTTGTTCAACGCCCGGTACTGCATGACCCGGATCACGCCGGGACTGGTGCCGATCGCCGCCGCGGTCTCGGCCGCGCTCCAGCCCAGCACGATGCGCATCACCAGCACCTCCCGGTGCACGGGGTTGAGCTGCTGCATCAGTTCGCGGGCCAGGGCGCCGCGTTCGGCGGCCAGCGCCCGCTCCTCGGGGCCGGCCGCGGTGGACACTGCTTCGGGGACCTCGGCCACGGGATAGGCCGGATGGATCTGGGCACCGCGGAACGCGTCGGACACCTTGTTCGCCGCGATGCCGTACACGAAGGCGAGGAACGACTTCCCCTGATCCCGGTAGCGCCCGATGGCGTGCACGGTGGCCATCAGCACCTCCTGCGCCACATCGTCGGCGGTGACGTGCAGATGGGCGGCGTTGCCCAGGCGGGTCCGGCAGTAACGCTGGACCAACGGCTGGACCAGTCGCAGGATCTCGGCCACGGCGGCGCGGTCACCGCCGGCCGCCGCCGGGACCAGGACGTCCAGTTCGGCGGAGACCCGGCGGCTCTGGGACCGCACCGGATGGTCGGATCCCCGCTCGGGGCGGGTGATCGGGTGCTGCTCGGTTCGCATTCGCCGGTCCTCTCGGGGAGATCGTCTTCGTCAACGATCGTCCGATGAACGGCGCGGGCGGGATAGACACCAAAGGGTGGGTCCTCGTCCACCCTTTCGGATGACGCCGGGCCGCACCTTCGGATGATGCGGCGCCGCGATTGTCAGGCCGGATCGGCGGAATGGCGTCCGGAGCCGGCGGGCAGATGCCCGGCACGGCGCACCGCCCAGACCGTCACCACCAGCGCGACGGCGGTGAGCGGCCAGCCCATCGCGATTCGCGCGGCGGCGAGCCAGCCCGTGTTGTCCGTGTCGTAGAGGTGGTTCTGGACCAGGTAGCGGGCACCGAAGACGAGCACCCACGCCACGGTCGCCAGGTCGTAGAGGCGGACCACCCGCGGATCTCCGCGCCAGTCGCCGCCGTGGCCGTTGAGCACCCCCCACACCACCCCGACCAGGGGCCGCCGCACGAGTATCGAGACCAGGAACGCGGCACCGTAGATCAGGCTGGTGTAGATCCCGAACAGGAAGAAACCCTTGGCCTCGCCGACCCGCCAGGCGATCAGCGCGCAGATACCCACGCCCACGAAACCGGAGACGGCGGGCTGGATCGGCTCTCGGCGCACCAGTCGCCAGATGAGAATCGCCGCCGCCACTCCCAGCGCCGCCCAAATCGCGACGGTCAGCCCGAGCAGGGTGTTCACCGGAACGAAGACCAGCACCGGCAGCGTCGAGTAGATCAGGCCGCCGAAACCACCCAGCTGCTCCAGCAGGGTCTGCTTATCCGGTTCCTCAGGAGTGTCGTCGGCGGAACCGGCCCGGGCGGCGGGCGCGGAGTCCGGGGTGGTCGCGGCCCGGGGCAGCGGTCTGGTGGCGTACTCGTCGCTCGATGGCATACGTCAGCTGTTTCCGCGCAATTCGTAGTAGGGGTTGTACATCACCTTACGGCCTTCGCGTTCTCCCACCCGGCCGCGCACCATGATGCGCCGTCCCGATTCGATTCCGGGAATCCGGCGTCGCCCGATCCACACCAGAGTGATGGCATCGGTGCCGTCGAAGAACTCCGCCTGCATACTCGCACCCGAGGACTGCGGACAGGAGTCGACACTGCGCAAACGGCCCAGCATCGTCGCCTCCTCACCGCGCCGGCACTCCGAGACCCGGCAGGCGCCCGAAGCGTCTGCCTTCTCCGCCAGGTCCTCGGCGTCGAGCTGATCGATATCCTCGGTCAATCTGCGGCCGAGCCTGCGAAAATATCCGGTCGCGGACTTGGCGCCCGCTTTTCTTCCTGCCGCGGAAGACATCGCCTGCTCTCCTGTGCGCGGACGACATGGGTCGCACGTCATCCGAATTACTCCGGCCCGGCTGTGGCCGTACCCGCCACTGTAGATGGGTACCGGCGGCACCGCTACGCTCGGTCCGGTGTTCGATTCCCCACGTCCGGCCGTTGTCGTCGCCCTACCCGGAACCGGTTCCGACGCACACTTCACCCGCCGCGCGTTCGGCCCCGCATCCGCCGCCGCGGGAATCGATTTCGTCGCCGTGGACCCCGATCCGGCCGCGGTGATCGAGAGCTACCGCGCCGCCCTGGACGACGCCGCGACCCGCGGCCCGGTGCTGGCGGCGGGTATCTCGCTCGGCGCCGCGGTCGCCGTCGAATGGGCCGCGGGCCGGGAACCGGGCGAGGTCGGTGGCGTGGTGGCGGCCCTGCCCGCGTGGACCGGTCCGGATACCGCGGAATGCCCCGCCACGCACAGTGCGGCGGTCACGGCGGCCCAGTTACGCGCCGAGGGCCTGGATGCGGTGATCGCCAGGATGCGGGCGAGCAGCCCCGGCTGGCTGGCCGACGCGCTCACCCGGTCGTGGCGCTCACAGTGGCCCGGGCTGCCGTCGGCGCTGGAGGAAGCGGCGCAGTACAAATGGCCGGAACCCGCCCTGCTGGACGCGCTGAGCGTCCCCCTGGCGGTGATCGCTGCTTCGGACGACCCGGTGCATCCGGTGACCGTGGGACAGGAATGGGCACGCCGCGCACCCCGGTCGGCGTTCACCGAGGTGACGCTGGACGAATTCGGCGCCGATCCGGGCATCGTGGGGCGGCTGGCGCTGCGGCACCTCGGCTGACACGCGGCCGCCCGGCCACTCGGCCGGATCCGTACCCGGCCGCGTTCGTCCGGTGCCCGCGCGGGCTGGTCTCCACACGCCGCGCCCCGCCCACCCCGCCGCGAGTGCCGCGACCATGATCTCCGGTTGCCCGTGGACCTGCGCGAACGCGGCCGCCGGGAG
>NZ_JBKOOL010000050.1:0-33847 GCF_046764065.1 Nocardia sp. NPDC002869 | reverse complement strand
CCCGAGGAGAAGGTCCCCACCGCGCCGCGCTATCACGGACGCCACCAGCTCAACCGGCATCCCGACGGGCTGGAGAAGTGCATCGGCTGTGAGCTGTGCGCCTGGGCCTGCCCGGCCGACGCGATCTACGTCGAAGGCGCCGACAACACCGACGAGGAGCGCTTCTCCCCCGGTGAACGCTACGGGCGGGTGTACCAGATCAACTATCTGCGCTGTATCGGCTGCGGCCTGTGCATCGAGGCGTGCCCGACCCGGGCGCTGACGATGACCAACGAGTACGAACTCACCGACGACAACCGTGCCGATCTCATCTACGAGAAGGACCGGTTGCTCGCCCCGCTGGCTCCGGAGATGCAGGCCCCGCCGCACGAGATGCAACCGGGCAGTACCGAAGCCGACTACTACCTCGGCCGGGTGGGCCCCGCGGCACCGCTTCCCACCGCCGATACCGCGCCGGGAGGTAACCGATGACCGGCACCGAATCGGCCCTGCTCGCCGCCGCCCCGCTGACCGACGCCGGAACCGGTGAAACGGTGCAGTTCTGGATCCTCGCCCCGCTGGCGGTGCTCGGCGCGCTCGGCATGGTGTTCGCGGCCAAGGCTGTGCACTCGGCGATCTGCCTGGCCGCCACCATGATCACACTGGCGGTGTTCTACATCGCCCAGGACGCGCTGTTCCTCGGAGTCGTGCAGATCGTGGTGTACACCGGCGCGGTCATGATGCTGTTCCTGTTCGTCCTCATGCTGGTCGGGGTCGATTCGGCGGAATCGCTGCGGGAGACGCTGCGCGGGCAGCGGATCGCCGCCGGGGTGGTCGGTGTCGGCTTCGGGGTCCTGCTGTGCACGGGTATCGCGCACGGGATCCGCAATTCCGGAATCGAATTCCCCGCCGCCGGGTTCCCGGGCCGTGAGGTGATCGGCACCCTGGCCGAACTGATCTTCGTACGCTACGTCTGGGCCTTCGAACTCACCGGCGCACTGCTGATCGCCGCCACCATCGGTGCCATGTTGCTGGCCCACCGGGAGACGTTCGGTCCGAAACTCGGCCAGCGCGAACTGTCGCGCCGGCGCTTCCGCGACGCCGGGCACCGGCCCACCCCGCTGCCCACCCCCGGCGTCTACGCCCGGCACAACGCGGTGGACATCCCGGCGCGGCTACCGGACGGATCGTTCGAGGAACTGTCGGTCTCGACCATTCTGCGGCACCGCCGTACCCAGGCACTCACCGATGCCGCGGTGCTCTCGGTCGGCTCCGCGCCGGCCCCCGGATCCGATGACGCCCGCACCGCCCGCCCGGCCGACGAGGAAGGTATCCGGTGAATCCCGAGAACTATCTGTTCCTGTCCGCGCTACTGTTCACCATCGGCGCCGCGGGCGTGCTGCTGCGGCGTAACGCGATCATCGTCTTCATGTGCATCGAGCTCATGCTCAATGCGGTGAACCTCGCGTTCGTCACCTTCGCGCGGATGCACGCGAACCTCGACGGCCAGGTCTTCGCCTTCTTCACCATGGTGGTCGCCGCGGCCGAGGTCGTGGTCGGTCTGGCCATCATCGTCACCATTTTCCGCGCCCGCCGCTCGACCTCGGTCGACGACGCCAACCTGCTGAAGTTCTGACGTGCTCGGGTCAAGCGCGCAGGCGGTAGCGCAGTGTCACCACGCAGCGCTCCCGAGCATGTCGAAAGGACACTGACGTGGATACCGCAACGCTGTGGCTGCTGCCCGCCCTGCCCCTGGCCGGCGCCGCCGTACTGCTGCTCACCGGGCGTCGCTCCGACGCATGGGGTCATCTGCTCGCCACCGTGACCGCGCTGGCCTCCTTCGTGGTGGCGGTGATCGCCTTCGCCGGGATGCTCGGCCGTTCCGGCGCCGATCGTGCGGTGGCGCTGGATCTGTTCAGCTGGGTGCCGATAGCCGGGCTCCGGGTCGATTTCGGGCTCGCGCTGGACCAGCTGTCCATCTGTTTCGCCCTGCTCATCACCGGCGTCGGCTCGCTCATCCACGTCTACTCCGTCGGATATATGAGCCACGATGCCGGCCGCCGCCGGTTCTTCGCCTACCTGAACCTGTTCCTCGCGGCCATGCTGCTGCTGGTGCTGGCGAACAACTATCTGGTGCTGTACCTGGGCTGGGAGGGCGTCGGTCTGGCCTCGTATCTGCTGATCGGGTTCTGGTACCACAAGCCGTCGGCGGCCACGGCCGCCAAGAAGGCGTTCGTGGTCAACCGGGTCGGTGATATGGGCCTGGCGATCGCCATGATGATCCTGTTCGCCACCTTCGGGTCCCTCGATTTCGGCGCGGTGTTCGCCGCGGCCCCCGGGGCGAGCGACGCCGCACTCACCGCCGTCGGCCTGTTCCTGCTGCTGGCCGCCTGCGGTAAATCCGCGCAGGTACCACTGCAATCGTGGCTCGGCGACGCCATGGAGGGCCCCACCCCGGTGTCGGCGCTCATCCACGCCGCCACCATGGTCACCGCGGGTGTATACCTGATCGCCCGCTCGAACCCGCTCTACGATCTCGCGCCCACCGCCCGGGCCGCGGTGGTGGTGGTCGGCGCGGTGACCCTGCTGTTCGGCGCGATCATCGGTTGTGCCAAGGACGACATCAAGAAGGCGCTGGCCGCCTCCACCATGAGCCAGATCGGCTACATGGTGCTGGCCGTCGGCCTCGGTCCCGCGGGATACGCGGTGGCCATCATGCATCTGCTGACCCACGGCTTCTTCAAGGCGGGCCTGTTCCTCGGGGCGGGTTCGGTCATGCACGCCATGGACGACGAAACCGATATGCGCCGCTACGGCGGATTACGCACCCTGCTACCGATCACCTACCTCACCTTCGGTGTCGGGTATCTCGCCATCATCGGGGTCCCGCCGTTCGCCGGGTTCTTCTCCAAGGACCGCATCATCGAAGCGGCCTTCGCCGCCGAAGGTGCCGCCGGCCCGATCCTGGGCACCGTCACCCTGCTGGGCGCCGGCCTCACCGCCTTCTACATGACGCGGGTGATGCTGCTGACCTTCTTCGGCGAACGCCGCTGGAAGCCCGATACCCACCCGCACGAATCCCCCGCCGTGATGACGGGTCCGATGATCTTGCTGGCGCTCGGGTCGGTCGGCGCCGGAGCGGTATTCGTCTGGGGCTCCTCGCTCCAGAACTGGCTGGCACCGGTCGTCGGCGAGCACCACGGTGAGCCGATCCTGCCGGTCCCGGTGATCACCGGACTCGCCCTCGCGGTGGTCGCGGTCGGTGTCGCGGTCGCCTACCGGCAGTACGGGCGCAGCGCGGTACCCGACAGCGCACCGCAGGAGGTGACCGCGCTGACCGTCGCCGCGCGCCGCGACCTCTACGGCGACGCCGTCAACGAGGCCGCCTTCATGCGGCCCGGCCGCCACCTGACCCGCGCCCTGGTCTTCCTCGACAACCGCGGTATCGACGGTCTCGTCAACGGCACCGCCGCGGTCATCGGCGGTCTGTCCGCGCGGGCCCGCCGGATCCAGACCGGTTTCGTCCGTTCGTATGCCCTGTCCATGTTCACCGGCGCGGCACTGGTGGCCGCAGCCCTGCTGGCCGTGAGGATCTGGTGAGCGCCGTGCCCTGGTTGTCCGTGCTCTGGCTGTTGCCCCTGGTGGGCGCGGCGGTCGTACTCCTGCTGCCGGCCGCGCAGCGACTACTGGCCCGCTGGGTCGGCCTGCTGTTCACGGTGGCGACCTTCGGGGTGGCGCTGGGGGTGGCGGCGGCCTTCCAACCCGGCGGCGAGCAATTCCAGTTCGTCGAATCCCACACCTGGATACCGGCGTTCGGCGCCGGATACACCCTCGGCGTGGACGGGATCGCGCTGGTCCTGGTACTGCTCACCGCCGGGCTGGTCCCGCTGCTCGTCATCGCCGGCTGGCACGACGACCGCGAGGTCGGCACCGGTAAACGGGTGGCCCACACCTATATCGCGCTCACCCTCCTGGTGGAGGCGATGGTGCTGGTGTCCTTCCTGTCCCTGGACATCCTGCTGTTCTACGTGTTCTTCGAGGCCATGCTGATCCCGATGTACTTCCTCATCGGCGGTTTCGGGCCGCGCACCGACGACGCGCAGGTCCGGCAGCAGCGTTCCCGCGCCGCGGTGAAGTTCCTGCTGTACAACCTGTTCGGCGGCCTGATCATGCTCGCCGCGGTGATCGGCCTCTACGTACTCACCGTCCAGCAGGACCTCGGCGCGGACGGCGCCGGAACCTTCGACCTGCGCACAGTGGTCGCGGCCGCCAACTCCGGACAGCTCGGCGCCGGACCGGCGGTGCTCAACGCCCTGTTCCTCGGTTTCATGTTCGCGTTCGCGGTCAAGGCGCCGCTGTGGCCGCTGCACACCTGGCTGCCGGACGCCGCCGTCTCCGCGACCCCGGCGAGCGCGGTGCTGATGATGGCGGTGGTCGACAAGGTCGGCACCTTCGGCATGCTGCGCTACTGCCTGCTGCTGTTCCCCGCCGCGGTCGACACCTATGCGCCGCTGGTGATCACGCTGGCCGTGATCGGCATCCTCTACGGTGCGCTGCTGGCCATCGGCCAGACCGATGTGATGCGACTCATCGCCTACACCTCCATCTCGCACTTCGGTTTCATCGTGCTCGGAATCTTCGCCATGACCAGCCAGGCCCAGACCGGTGCGACCCTTTACATGGTCAATCACGGACTGTCCACGGCGGCACTGTTCCTGGTGGCCGGTTTCCTGGTCTCGCGGCGCGGCAGCCGGCTCATCGCCGACTACGGCGGAGTGCAGAAGGTGGCGCCGGTGCTGGCCGGAACGTTCTTCATCGCCGGCCTGGCCACCCTCTCCCTACCCGGACTCGCCCCGTTCGTCAGCGAATTCCTGGTCCTGATCGGCACATTCGGCAGGTATCAGGTGGCCGCGGTGATCGCCGCCGCCGCGCTGGTCCTGGCGGCGATCTATGTGCTGTGGCTGTACCAGCGGATGATGACGGGGCCGGTCCGCGAGGGCAGCGAACGCATCCGGGACCTGGTGCCGCGTGAGCTCGTGGTCGTGGTGCCGCTGCTCGGCGCCCTGATCTTCTTCGGTGTCTATCCGAAACCGATCCTGGACTTCATCGATCCCGCGGTGAACCAGACCCTCACCACGGTCGGCAGTGTCGACCCCGCACCGCCGGTCCCGGCCCATCCGGAGGCGGCGAACCCCGGAGGTGTGCGTCATGAGCGCTGAGCTGTCCGTCGATACGGTCCTGGCCGCGACCGTGCCGGCGCCGAGTATCGAATACCACGTGCTGGCGCCGATCCTCATCGTGTTCGGCGCGGCGGTCGTGGGAGTGCTGGTGGACGCGTTCTTCCCGCGCCCGTGGCGGTATCCCGCGCAGCTGGTACTGACCCTGGCGGCACTGGGGGCCGCGCTGGCCGCCGTGCTGCTGCTGTCCGGGACCGCGACGACGGCCGCGGTCGGTGCGGTCGCGGTCGACGGGGTCACCCTTTTCCTCCAGGGGACCCTGCTGATCGTCGGCATCCTGTCGGTGCTGTTCGTCGCCGAACGCGGACCGCTGCCCCGGCCACGTTCCGGGCCGGGCACCTGGAGCCGCACTGCCGTCACCGCCGACTACGGGATGGACGCGTTCACCCCGCAGGCCTCCGCCGTCCCGGGCAGCGGGGCCGAGCGGTCGGCCGCGACCGCGGGCATCACACCCACCGAGGTCTTCCCGCTGCTGCTGCTGGCGCTGGGCGGCCTGCTGCTGTTCCCCGCCGCCAACGATCTGCTCACCATGTTCGTCGCGCTGGAGGTGCTCTCGCTGCCGCTGTACCTGCTGTGCGGTCTGGCCCGGCGGCGCCGGCTGCTCTCGCAGGAGGCGGCGCTCAAATACTTCCTGCTGGGCGCGTTCTCCTCGGCGTTCTTCTTGTACGGGGTCGCGCTGCTCTACGGCCAGACCGGCACGGTCCGCCTCGCCGGAATCGCCGACGCGCTCGCCGCCGAGACCGGCGCGCCCACCCTGGCACTGCTGGGTGTGGCCATGCTGGCCGTGGGTCTGTTGTTCAAGGTCGGCGCGGTGCCGTTCCAGGCATGGGTGCCCGATGTGTACCAGGGCGCGCCGACGCCGATCACCGCGTTCATGGCTGCGGCGACCAAGATCGCCGCGCTGGGCGCTCTGCTGCGCGTGCTGTCCGTGGGTGTCGCGGAGATCGCCGACGACTGGCGGCCGGTACTGGCGGCCGTCGCGGTGGCCACCATGGTGGTCGGCGCGATCCTGGCGATCACCCAGACCGATATGAAACGGATGCTCGCCTATTCGTCCATCGCGCATACGGGCTTCCTGCTCACCGCGCTGGTCGCCGCCGACGACCGTGGCATTGCCGCGACTCTGTTCTATCTGTTCGTCTACGGCCTGGGCACCCTGGGCGCCTTCGCGGTCGTGAGCATGGTCCGCGAAACCGACGGCACGGAGGCGACGGCACTGTCGCGCTGGGCCGGGCTCGGCCGCCGCGCCCCGTGGCTCGCCACCATGTTCGCGCTGCTGCTGCTGTCGTTCGCCGGTATCCCGATCACCGCGGGGTTCGTCGCGAAATTCGCGGTCTTCCAGGCCGCGGCCGGCAGCGACGCCGGCCTGCTGGTGATCGTCGGCGTACTGGCCAGCGCGATCGCCGCGTTCTTCTATATCCGGGTGATCGTGCTGATGTTCTTCACCGATCCGCCGGCCGACCCACCCGAGATCGTCGGTCCGACCGCCGCGACCACGGTGGCGGGCATCGCGGCACTGGCCACCCTGATCTTCGGCATCGTTCCGCAACCCCTGCTGGAGCTCGCCGACCGCGCCGGCGAATTCGTGCGGTAGCCCGGAGCACCGCCGCCTCAGGGTTTGGACCGCACAATCTCCGGGCCGCCGCGTGCTCGGCCGGGGACAGTCCTGCCGACCACACGTTGATCCGGGCGCAAGGCGGATTCGGTTCGGCATCCGGCGGCGGTGTCTCCCCCACCGGCTCATAGATCACCGGCCACAGACAGTGGTAGCCGACCGTCACCGCCCTGGTTTCCGCGCTGCCGCAGCATGCCGGAGAACACGCGCGGCCGCATATCGGCGCCGGCGAGCGGGGGATGAAGCCGGAATGGACATCAACCACCGGCCTCCGATCAAAACACTGGTCACGCGTAGCGCACGCGGTAAAAAGCGGCGGAACACGGCATGCCCGGCGCGCTGGCCGGTCGGCGTGTCTTCCCGGCTCGGCTGTGGGAATACGCACACTACATTTTGTTGATTAGCGCAAGCAACAAATTTATAGTTGATTAGCGCAAGCAACTAGATGTGGAGGACGCATGGGAATTCCCCCCGACACCGCACAGGGCATCCTCGATGAATTGTTCCTCATCAGTCGAGCCCTCCGGCGGTCCCTCGCACAACCCGAGGAGGGCCGACTGCTGCCGGGCGGGATCAGTGTCCTGGTCAACCTGGAATCGGCCGGTCCGTGCCGGCAGGTCGACCTCGCCACCCAGATCGGTATCAGCGCCTCGGCCATGAGCCGGCACATCACCGAACTGGTCGCCGACGGTTACGTCCTGCGCAATACCGATCCCAGCGACGGGCGCGCCATCCGCGTCGAGGTCTCCCCCGCCGGCCACGAACTTCTCGCCCGGATCCGGGAATCACGGGTGCGGGGCCTGCAGGAGGTCCTGGCCGACTGGACCGTGGACGACGCCGAACACGCCCACCGGACTCTGCACACACTCCGGAGCCGACTCATCGCCCGGGACAGTCGCCACGCCGCGACCGACAACCAGAAACATCCCCACCGCTCACTGTCCGCGGACACGCAGCGCAGCGTCACCGAAGAACACGAGCCGGAACCGAAAGAGAGTCAGGAAATAGATGTCTAGTCCAGTCGAGGCGGTGACGCGGCGAGACCCCTACGCGATGAGCCACCGCGAGGTTCTGGAATCGCTCACCGGGCTACTGGCCGCACTGTTCACCGCGCTGCTCAGTACCACGATCGTGGCGACCGCGCTGCCCACGATCATCGGCGATCTACAGGCCTCGCAGACCGCCTACACATGGGTGATCACCGCCGCACTGCTGGCCAACGCGGCCTCCACCCCCATCTGGGGCAAACTCGCCGACCTCTTCAACAAGAAGGTCCTGGTCCAGACGGCCATCGTCATCTTCGTGGCGGGCTCGGTCCTCGCCGGTTTCGCCCACGATGTGACACTGCTGCTGACCGCCCGTGTCGTCCAGGGCATCGGCATGGGCGGTCTGACCGCCCTCGTCGTCGCCATCATCGGCATTATCGTCGCGCCGCGGGAACGGGGCCGGTACTCCGGCTATATGGGCGCGGTCATGGCGGTCTCCATGTCGGGCGGACCCATACTCGGCGGCGTCATCGTGGACAGCCCACTCGGCTGGCGCTGGTGCTTCTTCGTCTGCGTACCACTCGCACTGATCGCGCTGTTCCTGCTGCAGCGCACGCTGCGGCTGCCCACCGAACGCAAGGCCGACGTATCCATCGACTGGCCCGGTGCCGTCCTGATGACCGCCGGTGTCTCGATTCTGCTGATCTGGGTCTCCTTCGCCGGGAAGGCCGGCTACTATGAGTGGTTCTCCCGGGAATCGCTGCTGTATGTGGTGGCGGGCGTGGCACTGCTCGCGGCGACCGTATGGGTGGAGGCCCGCGCGAAGTCGCCGATCGTGCCACTGCGGATTGTCACCGAGCGCACCACCGGCCTGGCGATCATCGCATCCGTCGCGGTGGGTATCGGGATGTTCGGCGCCACCACCTTCCTCGGCCAGTACTTCCAGACCTCGCGCGGTTACTCGCCGACGATCGCCGGCATCCTGACCATTCCGATGGTCGCGGGCACGCTCGTCGCCTCGGTGGCCTCCGGTCAGCTGATCACCCGGTTCGGCAAGTGGAAGGGATTCGTCGTCGGTGGCGCCACCCTGCTGGTGTTCGGCTTCGCACTGCTCTCCGCGCTCGACCACGAAACCAACCTGTGGCTGGTCAGCGCGTACATCGCGGTGGTGGGGCTGGGCGTCGGCATGATGATGCAGAACCTGGTACTGGCCGTGCAGAACACGGTGAGCGTGCACGATATCGGCGCGGCCTCCAGCAATGTCGCCTTCTTCCGCACCTTCGGCGGCGCCATCGGGGTCTCGGTGCTGGGATCGGTTCTGGCGACCCGCGTCGGCGAACTGTCGGCCCAGGGGTTCGCCCGGCTGGGTATCCAGACCTCCTCGGGTGGCGGCAGCAATCTCGACCTGGACGGCCTGCCCGCACCGATCGCCACCATCGTGCGCGCCTCCTACGGCGACGCGACCGGCCGGATCTTCCTGATCGCCGCGTTCGCGGCGGTGGTCGCGCTCCTGGCGACCACGCTGTTGCCGAACCGCCCGTTGCGCCGCACGATCGATATCGACCCCGAACTCGATCCGATGGGCTCCGAGGACGAGCCGCACCGGATGGGCGAGGCCGAGTCCGGCGAATTCGCCCGCCGGGAACCCGCGTTGCAGAACTGAGCGGGTACCGCTCCCATAGGACCCCGGGTATCACTGCGATACCCGGGGTCTTCTGTACACGCCGACCGCAGGCGGCCGGACACCTGGTGGCCGATGCCGGGCACCGGCCGCGGCCGTCCGGATCAGCTCCAGAGCACGGCGATCAGCACATTCACGATCGCCAGCCCACCCGCCGCGTCCGGCATCCACGCGGGATCCTTCCCACGCTTGGCGTCGGCCCGGCCCATTTCGGCGAAGGCGGCCACCAGCACGGAGATCACGAGCTTGACCCCGATCTTCACCATGTTCAGGTCTTTGTCCAGGGAGGTCAGGGACTCCGCCATGCCGACCAGCATCACCCCGGTGAGGAGCTGCGCCCGGGCACCCCAGACCATCACCTCGTTCACGGTGGGCCGGCCGGCGGCATATCCGCCGACCACCGCCGCCATCCCGAGCAGATGAGTGACGACCACGACGTTGTAGACGATTTCTGACACGTTCACGTGGCAAGATCCTGCCAAATACGGTGTGTGTAGGGCATTTCGGCACCGATTCGGCGGGCGCGCCATCCCATGGAACACAGCGAGTGGTGAGCGACCATCGTGCCGGCGGCAGCGGGAGACCGAGGAGCGAAAGGGCAGGCTCCGCATCATCGGGCCGCCGTCGGCCGCGATCTCGGGCGGCCGCCGCGCCACCGGTGCCGGCTTGCTCGCCGCGGAGAGAGTCCGCTGCGTGCGCTGTGCCAGGTCACAAGCCGGGCACTGTTCGGCTGGGCCGTCGCCGAAGTCGAGTGGTCCGGGACCGCGGCGCGGTGTGGTCTTGAACAATGGGGCGGACGGGATGTGCTGTTCGGCTCGAGGAGGTCTGCCGGTGGACGGTCACGTCGCTTCGGGACGGCTGTCCCGGGCGGGCAGGCTCGGTCGGCTCACTGCCGGGCAGGCTGCTCGCGGGGTGGGGACACGACTGGCCATGATCGGACGGCCCGAACAGGCTCGTCGTGTTCTCGCCGAGCGCTCGACATTGCAGGCGGCGCAGCAGATGGTGACTGTACTGGGCAGCATGAAGGGCGCGGCGATGAAGCTGGGCCAGATGTTGTCGGTGCTGGATGTGGACCTGGTCCCCGAATCGCATCGTGAATTGTTCCGGGCGAAACTGGGCGAACTGCGTGACCGGGCACCGGTGGTGCCGTTCGCCGCCATGCGAGGAATCGTCGAGGATGAACTCGGGTCGCTCAGTGGCGTCTTTTCCGATTTCGACGAGATACCGGTCGCGGCCGCCTCGATCGGGCAGGTGTATCGCGCGGTGTTGCGAGATGGCCGCACGGTAGCGGTGAAAGTGCAGTATCCGGGCGTCGGGGAGGCCGTGGTCGCCGACATCAAGAATCTGCAGTTCTTCAGCAGGCTGTGGAAATCGGCGCTGCCGAGCGCGGCCGATGTCGCTGTACTCGACGAGGTCGCCGAAAACCTGACCCGTGAACTGGACTATCTACGCGAAGCGCGCTCCCAGCACCGAGTGGCCGATCGTTATCGCGGGCACCCCCTGATCGCGGTACCGGATGTGGTGGCGCCCCTGTGCACGCCGCGAGTGCTGGTAACCGAGTTCGTCGAAGGAAAGTCATTCGAGCACATGCAGAGGCTCCCCCAGCAAGAACGCGACCGGCTGGGTGAATTGATCTGCCGCTTCTACATCAACGCCCTGTTCACCGACTACGAATTCTGTGGTGACCCCCACCCGGGCAATCTGTTGCTCGCTCCCGACGGCCGGCTGACCTTCGTCGATTTCGGTCTCTACAATCGGATGGATCCCACCGATGTCGATTTCGAACGCCGGTGCCTGCGCGCGGCGGGCGAGCACCGCGCCGACGACCTCTACAACAATTGGGTCGGCCGCGGGATCGTCGACCCGGACTCGGGTGTGGACACCCGGGAATGCCTCGAATACGTGTGGTCCGCCGCCGGCTGGCACCTGCTCGACGAGCAGGTCACGGTCACCCCGGAACTCGCCACCGGCGCGGTGGTGCTGGCCATCGATCCACGGTCCACCCGGTTCCACGGCATGCGGCACCAGCTACTCCCCCGCGAGCATGTTTTCTCCCGCCGCGCCGATCTGTTCACCTTCGCGCTGCTCGGCCAACTCCGAGCGGGCAACAATTGGCACCGCATAGCCCGCGAATGGCTCTACGACGAACCGGCGACAACCGATATCGGCATCGCGCACGCCGTCTGGCGGGCCGGCGCACCCCAGGGCCACTGATGCCGCCGGGTCGCCGACAGCGCGACAGCTCGGACGGACGATAGTGCACGAATCCATGGGTAGCGAGCGATATCATGGGCCGCTCGCAGGCAGTGAAGCAGTAGGCAGGAGTGAGGGATGCCGCCCAAAGCGGCCGGCCCGCGGCGGCGGCCGAGTCAAGAGCGCGCGAAAGCCACCAGAGAACACATCCTGGACACCGCGGCGCGGTTGTTCGGCGAGCGGGGTATCGCCGCCACCTCGACCAATCGGATCGCCACCGAGGCAGGCCTGAGTATCGGTACCGTCTACCGGTACTTCTCGGACCGCTCGGTCATGGTCGAAGAACTCCTGCAGCGGTTGCTGGAGACCATCGAGCGCCGCTTCACCCAGCGTTTGTCGACGCTGCCGCACACGGCCCTCGAAGTTCTGATCTCCGATCTCCTCCACACCGTCACCGACGAACTCGTCGCCAACGCCGGCCTGGTCCGAGCCCTGGTGGGCGGCGTCCAGTTCTACAGCAGCGGCCTACCGGAGTTCGAGCCACGCCTGCATCTCCTGGTCAAAGTGATGCTGATCCAGGGCCTCGGTCCCGGCGACGACCACCGCTACGACGTCATGGCATTCGTCTTCCTCAACACCGGATTCGCCGCGGTTCTGCGCGCTTCGGCCGAAGGCATCACCGACGAACACCGCCGAGAAGCCATCGAGATGACAGCTCGAATGATCGGCTCGTGGCTCGACGCCGAAGCCGGGACGCCCACCGGCTCCTAGCGATCGGTGTGGCCGTCGCAGCGAGATCCACCCGCCGCAGACCCCGCCGGCCCAACCGATATCGGCTTCCGGCCGGCGCTGGTGGGTTGCCGCGGGTGGTTTCGGTCCACCGGTTCCCGGGCCGGCTTCCGGTGTGCTGACGCGATGCGGGTGATCAGTGCTGCGTGGAGATACCACCAGGCCTTGGCGTCGGAGATATCCAGGCCGGTGAGTTCGCCTATGCGTTGCAGCCGGTAGTCGACGGTATTGGGGTGCAGGCATAGTTGGCGGGCGGTGCGTTGCCGGTTGCGGTCGTTGGCGATGTAGGTCTGCAGGGTGTGTCCGAGGTCAGGGTGGTCGTCGAGTGGGGCGAGTCGCTGCTGCAGGATGGTTTGCCCGATACCGGGCCGGGTGAGCTGGTATTCCATGGCCAATTCGGTGAAGCGGTGCACGCCCGGACCGAGCCGGAGGTGTTCGACGGTGTCGAGGAGTTCGTGGGCGTGCCGCGTCGCAGCGGCTATCTCTTCGGTAACGGTGACGAGGGCAGTGGCGGTGAGCGGGATCTGCGCCGCCGTGGAGAGGTCTTGCACGAGCTCGTCTATCGCCGGTTCGGTATCCGGTTCGGCGGGGAGCAGGATCGTTCCTCCGTCGACGGAGAGCAGGGACAGGGCTTTGTTGTCCGATCGGGTGGCGAGAGCCGATTGCACGCGGCGCAGTTTCCGGCGGGCGACGATACGGCGGTCGAGTCCGGGCTTTCGTTCGTCCGGGTGGGCCGGGATCGCGACTGCGAGCACAAAGTAGTGGGATGCCACCGCAATCCCGCATTCCCTGGCTGCCGCAGTGGCGGTGTGGCCGCTGAGTAGTGCGGAGGTCAGCGTGTGGACCGCGGTCCGGTGAGCGGCGGTGCGGCTTTTGAGTTCGCGCACATAGACTTTGCTGATCGTGGAGGTGACCGAATTCAGGAGTTGCACCACCGCGGTCATTCCGGTGGTGATATCGAATCCATGACCGGGGTGCGCGACGGGGAACAGCAGGTCCACACCCTTTTTCAGACCTTGGTGGACTGCGTGCAGGACGGTACCGATCGGAACACCGCAGTGGGCCCAGCGGACGGCAGCCGATTCCAGCCGTTCGATCTGGTCGGGCACGGCTTCACCGTTCAACCGCCGGATGATCCAGACCAGGCAAGACCGGGCCACCGCGGTGAGTTCGCTGCCGAGAGTGTCTTCGGGCGCGACAGCGCACGGAACGCCTGTGCGAACGAGATGTGCCACGATCTCCCGCGCAAGCCGGGTGATATCGGGTACCGGTGTGCGATGACGCGTCTCGGGGGCGCGGAGGGCGATGTTCTCGATCATTACCTGTGACCTCCTTGTCACCGCAGTGCCGAACGAAGCCCCGCAGCGGAAGGCGCGGGACCCGAGCAGCTCGGCGGCAACGGATGGTGCCGCGAAGCGCTTACCTGCTGTCACAGGCTAATCTGAGTAATTACTCACCTTCTACTCCTCTTCCGGACGGGGGCAACGGGTGTCATACACCGTTGCTGAACAGGGATAAACGCCCGGTTGGCGAGAACTATCGACAGATTCATGACACCGATCTGGGTAAGTGCTCACTTTTCGCAGCGCGCCGGAAACGAACGCCGACCGACGAGCGGCGCCCAGGCGGAAGACCTGTTCGCGAATCGCTCGTGTACGGCCGGAGGCGGTAACCCGGGCAGCCGCCCGCCGAGGCGCCTGTGCGGGGCAGCCACTCGGTGGGCGTACTGCCGCCGTTCGACTGCAAACGCCGACGGCGGTGAGGGGTGAACGCCCACGCGTCGCCACGGCGGCCGGGTGCGCCCGATCCGGTCGGCGCGGAGAAGCTGCCGATCCGGTGGGTGCACCCGTCCGGCCGGTCACAATTTTCCGGCACCTCCGATCAGCCACGGGTTGAAGGAGCATTGCAGTGCCGGAAACCGGAGGGGATCCAGGGCCTGCAGCGCAATGGACAACGCCCGGGGCGAGTACATGAGTGTCAGGTGATCCGACAGGTCCTGTTCGCAGCCGTCCTGCAGAGTGATGTTGCGGACCGTCGCACCGGGGCCGGACTGCAGGAATGTCAGATCATAGGGGTTGGTCACCTCGTCGTAGCGGGTACCGACCACGGTGTAGTCGACCCCGGCGACCGTATCCCCGGCAGCGTTGAGCCGGTTGACGAAATCCGAGCCGATGGTCTGCTGGATCCCGGCGTGGCCCACGAAGATCTCGACGAACCCGAGAATATCGATACCGAAGTTGTTGATGGCCCGGCCCAGCGCCCCGATCCCGTCCAGGGAGGTCCCGTGATGAGTGGCGCCGAATGTCACCAGCTTGCCGACCTTGTCCGCACCGCCCTCGAATTTGGTGTACCAGTTGGCCATCGACCCACCTTGTGAGTGGGCGACGAGATCGACTTCGGAGGCGCCGGTGGCGGCCAGCACTCGGTCCACGAACCCGGCCAGCTGCTTCGCCGAGTGCTGGATGTAGCCGGTACCCATCGCACCGGGCAGTACCGATCCCACACCACCGCCCTGCACGAGATCGGAGCGACCGTAGTTGAAGGTGAAGGTGCAGAACCCGGCGTCCTTGATCGGCTGACCCATGAACGCGAAACCGTTGTAGGCGTTCATCCAGGTGCCGTGGATCAGCAGCACCGGCCGAGGATGCTCGGCAGTAGGTTTGCAGTTCCAGTCGTTGGATCCCGGCGGGGCGGCATCCCCGTTGGCCAGCCCGTACCCGAAAGCCGCCAGCCATGAAGTCTGCGCCGGCCCGTAACCGACGGTGTCGGAGGCGTATCCACCCGACAATCCGGAGCTGCTGCCCGATCCGCCGTAGCAGTCACCGGAGCCGTTTCCCGACCCCGCACCGCTGCCGGAATTACACGCCGAACCGCTGGCACTACCCGAATCGGCGATCGGCTGTCCGCTGCGCCCGGCCGCGATATAGGCGGCCAGATCTTGCTCCGTGGGCGCTGCCGCGGGCTGCGCAAGGCCACTCGCCGTGGCGAGTCCGCAAGTGACCGCGGTAGCGGCCAGAAGCACGGCCGCCCGCAGGCGGGCGGAGGTCGGTCTTGTCATGAAGGGGCCTTCCTGAGGAGATCAGCACGATCGACTTCCCGTGCCGCGGAGCGGTTTTCACCACGAGGAAGCTGCGCCGACAATACGAGCGCCAACCCTGATCTCCGGCCTCCGCGCATATGTACTGGATACGTCACGAATTGCCGACAACGGGATTTGGACCTGCTCACAGAACCGTTTGAATAGCGCTGCGCCAAGGGGCTTTTGCGCCATATGGTCATTCTCGTCGGGCACCGTCCCCTGTACCAATGGATCGCTGTTGGATTCGGTGAACAACCAGATACCCGAGCAGATCACGAGACGATTACGTCGAATACACCGAATATGAGAGGGGACTCCTCCTCCCCCGGGGTGGGCGGTATATTCGCGGCGCTGACCGAACGAGAACTGATCGACAGCGACTACTACTTCGGCATGACCCCGGTGAGCACCCCCAGCAGTCCCGCGGAACGCGCCTCGGTCGGCTGGTACGTGACGCTGCTGCCGGTGACGTTCCCACCCGCCGCCACCTCGTTCGACGGGGTGGTCGAACTCGCGCAGCACGCCTACGAGAACGGGCTGCGCCTGGCCCCCACCTCGTTCCAGCGCGTAGTGGAGTTGCTGCCCACCGACTCCGATCTGGACTTGGAACCCGGGCTGGTCCTGCCCGATGATCTCCTACGTCGATGCCCGGGTGCTACTCGGCAACGAGTTATTCGATGCGGCGGAATGCGGCCTCTACGCCAATCGAGCCGCTTCCGAACAGGTTCTGATCTGGATCAACCGGCTGGCGACCGAGCGTCGCGGACGGCTCCCCCACGCTCGAGCTCGTGAGCACGATCGGCCACGACCGCTCAGCGGGTTCCTGCCGCCGCCGTCGCGCATTTCGAGGTGCCCCTCCACACCGGATGGTCCGGTTCAGCTTCCCCACCGGCCCGATGCCGTGGGATACCCGGGGGCTGATGGAGCTGACCTAGTCCTCGGGCCCACCGGGCCAGCGCAGAATCGACGGCCATGCGGGCGGCCACAACCGCGAGTCCGGCGGGCCGGGTGTCGTCGGCCTTCCGACGCGGCGCTGCTGGGTCTACCCGGGTGTCCTCGGGCAGGCGCCATGCGGTGACACCTTCGGCCCCGTGCTAGAGTCCGACCGCGTGGCAGTCCTCTCTCGTCCCGTCAGCAGCTTGGCGATCGTACTCGGGGTCGCCGTCGCGATTCCAATGCTCGCGACTCTGGCCTTCGCGGCTACCGGCCACCCGGAATGCGCGACCATACCGGAGGATGTGGGCCCCTGCGGATACTGGGCCCGAGTGGCCGAATACGGTCCGTTCATCATGCTGTGGGGAACGGTCGTCACCGCAGGCTTCGGAGCCACGCTGTGGCTGGTGGTCGTCGCCGTACTCGGTCTCTTCGCAGCGCTACGCCCGCGCCGCGAGTGATACATCCGGCTCAGTGGACCGAAGCAATCACAGTCGGTCGAAGGGCCGTCTTGTCGACTCGCCGGAAACTTCCCTGCCGACGTCCCCGTGGAGGGGCGCCACCGAATGGTGCTCCACTCCACGGTCCGCAGTAACAAGTGTCCAGCGGGGATCGGAACACTCCGCAGATCCCACATGGTGCCTCCGAGTCGACCCGGCCGGGCTGCGGGACCGGCCACACTTCGGGTGGGCGGCGGCGCGACCGGTTCGCTCGGGCACGGAGCGCACTACGAAGCAATACAGGCCAGGGGGCGATGCCGGTTCGCTCAATCGGTGGACGGACGCGGGCTGCCGAGGTGGCGGGTGAGCAGGCGACCGAGTTGCGGCGTGAGCGGGCCCGCGTGCTCGATACCGAGTTGGGTGGCGAGAGAAACGGCGTGCAACCGGGTCGCGGTTTCCAGGAGAGTGGCATAGGCATCGGTTGCGGTGCGGATTCGATACCGGGCCGTTGCCGCGGTGACGACACCGATCAGGGCGGCGGGCCACCACCAAACCGTCAGGACCGAATACAGCACCGACCAGGCGAGTAGCGTGGTCGCCCGCGCCACAGCGGTTCGCGCCTCCCCGATCTGATCGCGGGTGGGATCAGGAAGGACGAGCCACACCGACGGCCATACGGTGGCGAGGTCGAGGTGGTGGTCGCGGTCGAGGCGCACAGCCGCGGCATGTACTCGATCACCGCTCCAGGTAGGCCGTTCCGGCCGCTCCACCGAGATCCGGTTCCGGGTGCGGGCCGCGCGATGCCGGAGCGCGGAATCCGGCCGGTCCGCGGGGTCGGGAGCCAGCGTCTTGCGGAGCTCCCGGCGGTAGACGGCCTCGGCGATGTCCCAGTGACGTTTTCGCCGGGCCGCCGACCATCGCGCCGGATGCCGGACCGGCCACGGCCAGGCGGCCCACTCCGTGGCCAGCGCGATGTGTTCGGCAAAGGTTCCGGCGGCCTGTGCGACGAGCCCGACCGCGGCCGCACCGGCCGAGATCGCCACCAGAAGCAGGATTCCCGCGCCCGTGGCGGTGAACGCCGGGTTTTCGGCGTAGGAGGTGATCGTGCGTGCGAGCAGTCCCACATCCAGCGCATGACCGTGTCCGAGAACCAATGCAGCACCCGCGACCGCGAGATAGAGGGCGCCGGGCAGAACCAGCAGCGACAGCCATTTCTCGGTGAGCTTCTTCGTCAGTTCGCCCCACAACCCACCCATTCAGGAAAGTCTCTCTCGCAACAACTCCCGCGCGGTGAGGGCGCACCGTGGCGGGTCGTCGTGGACCTCGTCGGCGGTACGGCCCGTGCACCGTGCGAGCGGACAGCGGTAGACGATCTCGAAGTGGTGCACACCGATCGGTGTGGCGGTGCGGTGATGTCCGTACAGCCCGCGCGCGTCACCGCCGGTCTGTAGTGCGGTGTGGACGGCATCGAGCGCGACACCCAAATCGGTGACTCCGTCCGAGTGCACCACGGCGAGCAGACGGTGGAGCGGCGTTCCGGGATCGGTCCCGTCATCGCCGAGCACGCTGCGAATATCCTCCAGATGCTCACACAGATAAGCCAACCCGGCGGCGATCCGCCCGGCATCTTGTGACGACGGCAGCAAACAACCCCCTGGGACGACGAGCAATCCGGCAGACGCCACGTTCACGGCCTCGGCGGTGCAGCGCGGCAGGTCGATCATATCGTCGAAAACGTTGTGCTTCGGGCCGCCGGATAACTAGCGTCGATACGCATCCGGGAGGGCGGTATGACAGATCGTGAGCGCGAGGGCGGCACCGGCGGATCCGGCTTCTTCGCCGCCGCCAAGGGTCTCTGGCAGCAGCTGGGTGGGCCGGCCACCGTCGCCCGAATCGGCCCGTTCGGCCCACTGGACGCCTTCCGAAGCCGTCTGAATCGTGCGAAGTCCGTCGCCGAACTGGACGACGCGATCCGCATGGGCCGACAGCTCGTCGCCGCCACCCCGGCCGGCCACCCCGCATATCCCGGCGCTCGATACCACCTGGCCAGGGCGCTGGTATTCCGGTTCGGCCGGACGAATGCGGCAGCCGATCTGGACGAGGCCATCCTGCTCGGTCGCCGGACACTGGATGCCGTCCCGGCGGATCTCCCCTTCCGTACTGTCCTGCTGGTAGCCGTCGGGAGCAGTTTGCATACCCGGTTCGAGAACTCGCGAGATCCTACCGACCTGGACGACGCGGTCCTGCTGATGCGGGAAGCGGTTACCCGCACATCCGACGGCGATCCGGATCTCGCCGACCGGACCGGCAGGCTCGGTGCTGTGCTACTGGCCCGATTCGGGCGAACCGGGCAACTCGCCGACCTCGACGAAGCGATCGCGCTGGGGCACCGGACGGTGGCGCTGACGGCCGCGGACGATCCGCTGCTCTGCGTGCGGCTGGTACACCTTGCCGCGGCGCACGCGGACAGGTACGCGCGAACGGGGGTGGCGGCCGATCTGGACGAGACCATCCGGCTCGGCGAGCAGACCATGTCCGCCATGCCCGCAACGCTTCCCGACAGTCTGCGGACCGAAATTCGGCACGTCCTGGGCCAGAGCGTGGGGTCCCGCTTCGAGCGGACCGGCGAACGAGCCGATGCCGATGAAGCCATTCGCATCGTGCGACAGGCGGTGACCGGTACCCCTACCGGCGATCCGGGCCGCGCCGACTCCATGAACACCCTCCGGGGGGCGCTGCTGAGCCGGTTCGAACGGACCGGGACATTATCGGATCTGGACGAGGCGGTCGACGCGGGACGACAGGCGGTGGCGGCGACCCCGGCCGGTCATCCCGATCGTGGCCGGAACCTGTTCGGTCTGGGATTCACACTGCGCATCCACTTCGAGCGCACCGGGGATCCGGCGGATCTGGACGAGGCGATCCGAATCGGCCGGGAGGCGGTCACGGCCACGCTCGCGGAGGATCCCGATTACCCCGACCGGACGAGCAGCCTCGGCCGGGCGCTGGTCGATCGGTTCGATCGAACCGGTTCCATGACGGATCTGGACGAAGCCATCCGGATGGCTCGACGAGCTGTTACCGGAACAGCGGGAGACAGCAGCACCCGAGCCGGCAGGCTGACGACGCTGGGGACGGCCCTGCGGCATCGATACCAGCGCACGGGAAGACGACCGGACCTGGACGAGGCCATCACCAGGTTGCGCGCCGCGGTGGACTCGGCCCCGGCCGGCTACCGCACAATGAACCTCCTGCTGATGAATCTCGGAAGCGCCCTGTCGGACCGATTCGAGCAGACGACCGAAACAGCCGATCTGGACGCGGCGATCGATATGTTCCGGCAGGCCGTCGCCGCGACACCCGCCGATCACCCCGACCTGCCGGCCATGCTGAGCAACCTCGGGCTCGCCATCCGGACTCGCTTCGACCAGACGAGAACTCCGGCAGATCTCGTCGAGGCCATCGAAATGCTCCGGCGGGCCGCGGATAGCACACCCGCCGATCACCCCGCGCACGCCCAACGGCTGATCAGGCTCGGAGCCGCCCTGATGATGCGGTTCTGGCGAACGGACACCACGCGCGACCGTGACGAGGCCACCGCAGCATTTCTGGACGCGCAGCGGTCCACTGTGGCACCGCCGTCGACCCGGATACTGGCGGCCCGGGCGGCCGCCGACCTGGTCGCGGCCACGCAGCCGGACCGTGCGGCCGAGTTGATCGAGCACGCGATCCGACTGCTTCCCGAGATCGCGCCACGGCAGTTGGAACGGTCCGATCAGCAGTACGCCATCGGCCGATGGGGCGGATTCGCCGCCGACGCCGCGGCGCTGACGCTGCGGAATCCGGCTGTATCCGAGAACGACCGGGCGGATCTGGCGCTGCGGCTGCTCGAGGCCGGCCGGGCCGTACTGCTGAACCGGACGGTCCAGGTCCGCGCGGATACCACCGAGCTCATGGACCGGCATCCGGACCTCGGTGGTGACTTCGTCCGGCTGCGTGAACAGCTCAATCGATCCGGCGCCACCCGCTTCCCGGCCGGTTCCGCCGACCCGGCTCCGGATCGACACCGACTGGCGCGTGAGTTCGAGGAGGTACTCACCCGTATCCGGACGCAACCCGGATTCGAAACTTTCGCCCTGCCACCGTCGACCGGGCAACTGGTCGCGCAGGCCGGCCACGGGCCGGTGGTGGCCTTCAGTATCGGCCGGTACGGCAGCGACGCGCTGCTGCTCACCGCCGACGGAATCTCCTGTCTGCCGCTGCCTGCCCTGTCCGTGGAGGCGGTGCGCGATCGAGCCCGCACCTTCCGCGAGGCGCTGAATACCGCCGCGCACGGCGTCACGGGATCCGAACGGCAAGCCGCTCAACGACAGTTGAGTGCCACCCTGGAATGGCTGTGGGACAACGCGACCGGTCCCGTCCTCGATGCGCTGGGCTTTCATCGGCCGATCGGGCCCGACCGGTCCGGCCCGCGGGTGTGGTGGGCGCCGGGCGGACTGCTGGGCCAACTGCCGATCCACGCGGCCGGCTATCACACTCACCCGTCCCCATCCGACGCAGCGACGGTGATGGACCGCGTCATCTCTTCCTATACGCCCACTGTCGCCGCTCTGGAATACGCGCGACGCCGGCACTCGTCCACCGCAGACCCGGACACGCCCGGGCGGGCCCTCGTCGTGGCCATGCCGACAACTCCGGGGATCGACGGGCGGCTGCACTACGTGCTCGACGAGGCCCATCTGGTCGCCACGCATCTGCCGGGGGCCACCGTCCTCACCGAGCCCGACGAGGCAAACGACCTCGGAGCCCCGGCGAGTCCGAGTGCCGAACACACGCTTCCGACCACAGCCACCGTGCTGCGTCTGCTGCCGGAACGCGCCATCGTGCACTTCGCCTGCCACGGAGCCACCGACCCCGATGACCCCTCACGCAGTCAGCTGCTGTTACACGATCACGCCACGACGCCGCTCACCGTCGCCGCACTCGCCCCGATCCATCTCGACCGGGCCCGGTTGGCGTATCTGTCTGCCTGCGATACCGCTCTCAGCACCGACACTCAACTGGTCGACGAGTCCATCCACCTCGCATCCGCTTTCCAACTCGCCGGATATCCCCACGTCATCGGCACTCTGTGGACAATCGACGACGATATCGCGATCCGCATCGCCGACGCCTTCTACACGGCCTTGCGTACCGCGCCCGATTCCACGGTGGTCGATATCGGCCGCGCGCCCCACGCACTGCACCACGCTGTCCGGGCGGCGCGCGACACCTTTCCGGCCACCCCATCGCTGTGGGCCGCTCATCTCCACACCGGAGCGTGAACCTTCCCGGCGACAACCGGCCGACCCGCAGTAGTCGGATGGGCCCGGACCAGGCGATCGTCGCTTCTATCGGCCCCCAACCAGTAGCGCATGGACGAAACCGACTGCGCGCACAGCTCGACCACCGGCCGCCGGTATCCGCGGGGATAGCGGCACATCGGGGCCACCGGGTCGGCGCGCCTACCGCCATAGGCCGGTGAAGTGCCCGAGCCGTCAGCGCAGCCGGGCGCCGGGCGCCGCTGAGGCTCGTGGGCGCGGGTTTGCACCACGTCGTCCGCGGGATGGCCGCCGGTAGCCACTACGGCAGCGGCCGGGTATATCCCCTCGTGCCGGGCGTCGACGCGGTGGCCCGGACCGAGAACGGGCGGCTGGTATACACGGGCTTCGCCCGGCCGCCCTGGGGCACCATGGCGGAATGGCTGGTTACGCCATTCGAAAGGGAGCTGCCCGCCGGCGCCGATCCGCTCGCGGTCGCCGCCGGTATGAATCCCGCCCTCTCGGGCTGGATGCCGCTGGTCGCACGGCGCGAGGAGGCGGGCGCACTCGGCACCGTGCTGGTGCTCGGCGCGACCGGCATGTCGGGCGGTCTGGCGGTGCGGGCAGCGCTGTCCCTCGGCGCGAAACAGGTGGTCGCGGTCGGGCGCGACCGCGACGCGCTGGAGCAGCTGCGCGGCCCGGACGTGGTCACCGTTGCGCTCGCACCCGGCGCACCCGGCGCCTGGGCGGACGCCCTCGCTACGGCCGTCGCCGAAACACAGCCCACCCTCATCCTCGACTACGTATGGGGCCCCGTCGCCGAGGCCGCTTTCGCGGCATTGGGACGGTCCGGCCCGGACGACGACAGCGTGGCGGTCGACTACGTGCAGATCGGCTCGCTCGCCGGAGCCGAGGCGGCGCTGCCCGCGGCACTACTGCGCAGCCGACGGAGCCGGGTCAGCGGCAGTGGCAAGGGCTCGGTCTCCAAGGAGCAGATGATCGCCGAACTCCCCGGCATCCTGGCCCGATTCGCCGACGGCACCTTCGACGCGCCGTACACCGTGTACCCGGTCGGCCGCGTCGGCGAAGCCTGGGCGCAGCAGGGGCGAACCCGGGCCGTCATCGTCCCGGACTGACCGGGATCACCGAAAGGTGGCTACCTCGTAGACCTGATGGCCGAAGGCGGACACGCCGCCGCCTTCGGCGTCGCAAGCTCGGGACGACGGCAACGGCAAGTCCCGTTTTGCCACACCATACAACCGACCTGCTCGCGTTTGTGATGCCCGGCAAGGGCGGCGCCGCGCGGAAACACCAACGCGCACAACCGAGTCCCGCTGCCCTGGGACGTGTACCGGTCTGGAAAACTGACGCTCGGCGAGTCTTGTCCGCGCACCGATCAGCTCGTGACATCGACCGGGCTGCAGCGACACGAGGGAGGAGCAAGAACCTTCTGCGGCGTCATCGTCACCAATGTCCGACCACCACCTCACGCCAGTTCTTTCCTCGACCAGGTAACTGCCGGCTCGCCACGTAGTCGAACCGAACAGCTGTGTCTCCCACGGCGACTCATCGAAAGGCAGGTCCCACGATGACAACGACCTCCGAGCATTCCGTATCCTCGACCGGGCAGGAGGCCCGCGAGATCGACGCAGTCGTCGTCGGAGCCGGATTCGCCGGCCTCCACATGCTGTACAAGTTGCGCGAACTCGGCCTTTCGGTGCAGGGGTACGAGGCGGGCGGTGGACTCGGCGGCACCTGGTACTGGAACCGTTATCCGGGCGCACGCGTCGATGTGAAAAGCGTGTACTACAACTACTCCTTCGACCCGGAGCTCGAGCAGGAGTGGGAGTGGACGGAGAAGTTGCCGCCGCAGCCGGAGTTGCTCCGCTACATCAACCACGTCGCGGATCGTTTCGATCTGCGTAAGGACGTGCAGTTGCGGACCCGCGTCACCGCCGCGGTCTACGACGAGTCCGCCGCGCGGTGGCGGATCACGACCGATCAGGGCGAGGTCGTCTCGGCGCGGTACGCGATCATGGCAACAGGCTGTCTGTCGGCGCCGAAGATGGTGGAAGTTCCGGGCATCGAGACGTTCCGGGGCCGCAGCTTCCACACCGGCAACTGGCCCGCACAGGAGGTGGACTTCACCGGCCGGCGGGTCGCGGTGATCGGCACCGGTTCCTCCGGGGTGCAGATTATTCCGCTCACCGCCGAATCGGCCGAGCAGCTCACCGTGTTCCAGCGGACCGCGAACTATGTTCTTCCCGCCGGCAATCACGCGATCGATCCCGAATTCCAGCGCGGGATCAAGTCTCGCTACCGCGAGGTGCGCAAGGCCAACCGGGAATCATCGTTCGGCATCGCGCAACCCGAAGCCACCAAGGGGGCGCTCGAGGTGAGCGAAGACGAGCGAAATGCCTTCTACCGCAAGGTGTGGACCGACAAGGACAGCGAACTGGTCAGCATGCTTGTCGGATTCACGGACCTACTCGCCGACGAAGCCGCCAACGAGACCGCCGCCCAGTTCATTCGCGAGCGAATCGCCGAGATCGTGACGGACCCGGCCGTCGCCCGGCTACTTCAGCCCGCCGGCCTCTTCGGCGTCAAACGCCCGGTCCTGGGAACGGACTACTACGAGACCTTCAATCGTCCCGAGGTCCGGCTCGTAGACGTTCGCGCGACCCCCCTCACCGAGGTCACCGCGTCCGGACTCGAGACGACGGAGGAAAGTTTCGAGTTCGATGACATCATCTACGCCACCGGGTACGACGCGATGACCGGTGCGCTGGACGCGATCGACATTCGCGGCCGGGGTGGTGCGTCGCTGCGGGCGAAGTGGGCCGACGGGCCCGTCACCTATCTCGGTCTCACCGTGGCGGGCTTTCCGAATCTCTTCACGATCACGGGTCCGGGCAGCCCGTCGGTCCTGTCGAACATGATGGTGTCCATCGAGCAGCACGTCGACTGGGTGTCGGACGCGATCGAAGCGATGCGGTCCAAGGGCGTCACGACCATGGAGGCGGAGACCGCGGCGGAGCAGGAATGGACGCGGCATGTCGGCGAGGTCGGCGATATGACGCTCTATCCGAAGGTGGACTCCTGGTATGTGGGATCGAATGTGCCCGGTAAGCCGAGGGTGATGTACGCATACATCGGCGGCGTCGGAGCATATCGCGAAAAGTGCGACCAGGTCGCCGCCGACGACTACGACGGTTTCACTCTGACGCAGTGACCGGGGCACTACCGGTGGCGGGCACCGCATGGCGCCCGCCACCCAAGGTCACCTCTACCAGGCGAGACGCATCGGCGGGCACGCCGGGAACTCGACCGGTAATGCCGCCAGGGCGCGGTGGAACTGCCCCTGCCGCCAAGGGAGTTGCTGCGCAGATACTTTCGATCGAATATCCGGCAGGGCATCGAGCAGCAGGTCGATGCCCTGCGAGGCGATGGTCCGGGCGAGGCTCTGGGCCGGGCAGCCGTGCGGGCCGGCTCCCCATGCGAGGTGCGACCGGTTGCCCCTGCGGTCACCATCGCCTACCACGCTGGGATCGTTGTTGCACGCGGCCAAGCTGATGACCACCGGCTGATCGGCCGGCAGCCACACATCGCCGACGAGTTGCGGCTGCCTGGGGTAGCTCACGCTCCAATTCGCCAGCGGTGGATCCTCGAACAGCACCGCATCGATAGCGTCCCGGGTGGCCATGGCACCGCTGAGGACCTCACCCCCGTATTGTTCGTCGGTCATCAACAGCAGCAGCGCATTGAGAATGAGATTGCAGGTCGGCTCCGTACCCATCGAGAACAGGAGCGCGGCCTGATTCACCATCTCCATGGCATCGAGCCCGTCCGGGTGTTTCAACAGCTCCGAGGTCAGATCGTCGCCCGGCTCGGCCCGCTTCTGCTCGACGACCCCGATCAGAGCCCCGACGAAACGCTGCTGCCCTTCTTCGGCGCCCACTCCCTCCAGCATCGCGGCCATCCCGTGATAAGCCGCGGCCGCGGCGTCTTCGGGAAACCCCATCAGTTCGCTCAGCACCCGGAAGGTCAACGGATACGCGTAGTCCGTTCGCAGGTCGGCGGTACCGCGCTCGCAGAAGTCGTTGATCAGCACCTCGGCGGCCCGGGCCACCGCGCCGTGAACCTTGTGCATGTCGACGGTGTCCAACGCCGCGATGATGGTGCGCCGGTATCGCTCGTGTTCCAGACCTGCGGTGCGCAGCGCATTCTGGCGGTAGCCCAACATCGGCAGCATCGGGGATCCCGAGGGGGCGTTCTTCTCCCATCGGCGTGGGTCCGCGGGGAAATGGGCCTCGTCGTTGAGGATTTGCATGGCCACCTGGTAACCGATCACGAGCGTCGCCGGCACACCCGGAGAAAGCTCGATCGGTACCAACGGGCCGTAACGTCGCATTTCTGCGTAGGCGCGGTGCGGATCGGCCGCGAACGAAGGGGTGTCCAGCCGAACATATGATTCGGCGGCTACCGCGGGCCCGTGCGTGATCAGGGATTCCCTGTACGAACCCGGATCTGCATTGCTCAACGCGTGACTCCCCCGCACAGTGCCGCGTTGCGCCCCGTTCGGCCTACGGCGGGACGGCCTGGCATTCGTTGTGTGGACATGCTGCGGCATACTACCGGGACCTGTTCCAGGCCAACATCTTTGGCGGATACAGCGCCGCTACCTCCCGCGCACATATAGCTACCGGCGAGTTCATGGGCGTCGATGAGAGCCCGCGCCTACTCCCGGACACCGCTCACGACACCGACGGCGGACGTACCGGCGTCAGTTCGCTGCCCGCTGGTATGCCTGCAGCACCGCGGAGGGCATCCGGCCACGCTCGGGCACATCATGCCCATTACAACGTGCCCACTCCCGCACCGCCTTTGCCTCCTGCTGCCGACCCGCCGCAGGAGCCTCGACCCGGCTCCGTCCCCCGACCTTGCGCGCGAAGGGGGTCCACTTGTCGAGGCCGGCACGGAATTCCCGCGCATTCGCCTCGGACAGGTCGATCTCATAGCCCACTCCGTCGATTCCGAACGAGACGGTCTCGGCGGCGGCGGATGCACCGTCCAGATCGTCGATCACGGTCACCACAACCTTGCGCGCCACTCTCCACACCTCCACTGGCCGAACCTCGCCGGACCGCTACATTGTCCGGCACAGTACCAGCGCCCGATCCGCCTCCGTCCAGAGCACCGTAGAGACCCGACATGCATATCAGCTGTGAGATGACGTCACGGCTCAGCGCGCCCGGGCGCGGGCCAGATTCCAGCTGTTCCAGGTGTCGTCGTCGAGCCTGTTCTCGAGCCGTTCGAGCAGGCCGTTGCGAATCTGGGCGGGCAGGCGGTCGAGGGCGGGGACGATATCGACGGACAGACCGGCCAGGTAGTCGACGTCGAGATCTTCGCCGCGCTCCCAGCGGTCGATGTTCTCGGCGGCGACCAGGCCCTCGGGATTCAGTGCGGCAAGGGCCAGTAGTGCGGCCGTTCCCGTCGCGATCGCACTCCGTGGCAGCCACGCCGTTTCCAGACGCAGAACGGCGATGATCACCAGCACGTAGACGATGCCGAGCCAGAGTTCGCACGTGCCGACCAGCAACCGCAGCACGGTGAATCCGTACGCCTGCTGGTAGGTCCACATACGTCCGAGCGCGGAGGCGATCATCACCAGCGTGAGCCCGCTGAGCGCGCACAACAGGCCGCGCAACCACAGCCGATCCACGGCGGTGTCCCGGGCGGCCCGGTGCAGGACGGGCAGGAGGACGGCGAGCGTCAGCACGGTGACCGCGGAGAGTTGCCAGAAACCGCCCCGGGCGTACTCGGCGTAGGTCAGGCCGGCGGTGCGCTGCACATAATCGTCCCCACCGAACAGGGCCACCAACTGTGCCCCGAGGAACAGCGCGAACACCGCGGTCAGGGCGCCGACCGGCAGACCCCATTCCAGCCGCGCCAGCGTCCGATTCGCGACTTTCGGCTGCCCGTCGGCCGGGAGCGGAGGTCCGGCGAGCAGATACAGGGCACCCAGCGTTCCGATACCCGCTGCGACGAACACCACGACCCAGCGGGTCAGCGTGTCACTGTCCAGTGGCGGCACCAGACCGTCGATGAGCGCGGCGAACGTGACGTCGGCGCCGGCCAGCAGTGGTACGAACACCGCCAGTAACGCCACCGTGACGGCGGTGGATGCCCCGAGCCGGCGATTACGCGTCCCGGCACCGTCGGGCCGCTTTCCCACTGCGGTATACACCCAGGCGACGGCGCCGGCCGACGCCAGCGGAACAGCCAGCGCATCCCGGAATGTCCCGCGGTCGGAACGCCGGCCCACCACCGCCAGCGACCCGGCCACGGCCGCCGCCGCCACGCACAGAACGAACAACCACCCCGCGGCCCGGAAAGTGCCGACCGCCAGCAACACCAGCGTCGTGATCGCCCACCACAGGCGTTCCCGGTGCCGGGTCTGTCCATGCTCCGTCCCCGTGGTGCGACGTGCCCGGCGATGGACTGCACCGACCGCGGCCGCAGCCGCGGAACCCGCCAGCAACCAGCCGATTCCGGGCCGGTCGAGCGGGACGGTCGCCGCGGCGACCAGACCCGCGATTCCCGTCGCGGGCAGGACACCCGCCGGGTAGGCGACCAGGTATCTGGGCATGGGGCTCCTTCTGAGGGTGTGCGTTATCGCCCCGGGGCCGATCGGCGGCCGGGCTGTGCAGCGGGAAACGTCAGAGGTCGGGCGGCTCGGTGGCCGGCAGGATCACGCGGATCCGGGAGCCGGGGTCGGTGACGGCGATGTCGCCGCGATGCAGGTCGATCACCCAGCGCGCGATCGCTAGTCCGAGCCCCGTACCGCCGCCGTCGGTACGGCCACCGCGGGTGAAACGGTCGAAGATGCGCTCGCGCTGGTCAGGCGGTATGCCGGGACCGTCGTCTTCGACGTCGATGACAAGGTCGTCGGCCACGGTGTGGGCGCGCAGCCGGACCTCACCCCCGGCCGGACCGTGCCGGGCGGCGTTGTCCAGGAGGTTCAGTACAACCTGGTGGAGGCGGGCGCGGTCGGCGTACACGGTCGCGGTCACCGGCTCGACCTCGTTGCGGAAACGGATCCCGCGGCCCGAGGCGGCGGTCATGACCTCCACCTCGGCCGCCACTTCCGCGAGAAGCGGTGCGATAGCGAATTCGCCGCGGTCGAGCGGGACGGCGCCGGCCTCGATACTGGAGATGTCGAGCAGTTCGGAGACGAGCCGCCCCAGCCGTTCGGTCTGCGCGAGAGCCGTTTCGAGTGTTTTCGGGTCGGGCTTCGATATCCCGTCCACCATGTTCTCCAGGACGGCGCCCAGCGCGGTGATAGGGGTGCGCAATTCGTGCGAGACATTGGCTATCAGGTCACGGCGCTGCTGGTCGGCTGCGGCGAGATCGTCCGCCATCCGGTTGAACGCGTCGGCCAGCTGGCCCACTTCGTCGCGGGAGGAGGCGCGCACACGGCTCGTATAGTCCCCGCGCGCCATCCGCTGCGCGGCGGCGGTCATCTCCCGCAGCGGCATGGTGATGCCGTGCGCCAGGAACTGAGAGGACACCAGCGCGATCACCATCGCGGCCAGCGTGGTCATCGGTGGCAGCCAGCCGATCTGCAGGCGGAAATAGCCGAAGGCGAGTCCGCCCGCGAAGGTCATCAGAACGGCCAATTTGAGTTTGATGGAGCGGATCCGATCCAGCGGCCGCGGCAATACCGCCGCCACCCGGTCGGATATCCGCCGCAACCCACCCACGACCCCGCCCCGGGCGACGGCGCCGGTGACCGTGCGCCCGCTCATCTGCTCTCCAGCGCGTACCCGACACCATGGACGGTCCGGATCAGGTCGGCGCCGAGTTTGCGGCGTAATGCCTTGATATGGTTGTCGACCGCCCGGGTGCCCGCGGCATCGGCCCAATCCCACACCTCCTCGAGAAGGCGTTCGCGGGCCAGCACCGCGCGGGGCCGCTGCGCCAGCCGGGCCAGCAGATCGAATTCCAGCGGCGTCAGTTGTGCTTCGACCCCGCCGCGCCAGACCCGGCGCTGATCGATGTCGATTCGCAGATCGCCCACCACGGTGATCGTGGGCAGCGCGGCGGCGCGCTCGACCCGGCGCAGCAACGCGTGCACCCGGGCGGTGAGCACCCGCAGGGAGAACGGTTTGGTGAGGTAGTCATCGGCACCGACGCCGAGACCGATGAGCTGATCGATCTCATCGGTCCGCGCGGTGAGCATCAGTACCGGCACCGAGCGTTCGGCCTGGATCCGCCGACAGACCTCCAGTCCGTCGAAGCCGGGCAGCATGACGTCGAGGACGACGAGATCGGGGCCGAAGGTGCTCGCGGCGGCCACCGCGGCGGGTCCGTCGTGGGCCACCTCCACCGTGAATTCCTCGGCTCGCAACCGCGCCGCCACCGATTCCGCGATGGTGAGTTCGTCGTCCACCACCAGGATCCGCCGCGCCACCGCTCCCCCTGCCGGTGCGTTCTGTTCCATGCCCGGGAAGCCTAGCCACCCCGTGTGGAGAGAACAGGCGTCAATTGTGGAGATTCTGTGTGCCCGGCAGGTCTACCGTCGCGTCGTGCCTCTCGCGGCACGCGCCGGAGACCGGAGCGTCCCGTGGGTAATCCTGACGTCCCTCGCGGCCGCAAGCTCGAGTATGCCGCTACGGCACAGTGTTCGATCAGAGGCGCAAGTGTGAGCCGGCGCCGAACGAAGTGGAGACAGACCTGACCGGAGAGCCGACCAACCAGCGCCCCGAGCCGATCGACCTCGAGGCGTTCTTCGCCGACCCGCAGTTCGCGAATCCGTCGATCTCCCCCGACGGCACCCGTATCGCCTACCTCGCCCCGCAGCGAGGCCGCCGCAACGTCTGGGTCCGCGGTATCGACGCGACCCATGACGACGCGGAGGCGAGCGATCGATGGCGGACGGCGTCCGAGTTCACGGTGACCTCGGCGCTCTCGGCGAGCACGGCGTGCTCGAAATCGACGAACGCTTCCGCAGAGCCGTCGGCCGGCGGTCGCCAGGCGCTGCGCTCCGGCTCGGGTCGTCTTGCCTGCCCACGCGACCTTCGGACCGGCCGGGTTCAGTGAGTTGCCCCGGTCCCTCGGCGCGAATCACCGGATCGAACCGGACAAAAACGGACAAAATCGGACTGCGGAACCTTTGCCGAAGTGCCGTCGCCGGAGGCTTACTGGATATGTAGCGATTGCCGCAGAAATAGCGGCATCCGTTGCAAGGCAACCGTTTTCATTTTATCTCGGCTTGGAGGCCGACCATGGCAGCTGTCCTCACCTCCCTCACACCCTCTTCCGGCCCTGCGACCACTTTCAACTCTGTGGTGATCACCGGCTCCGGATTCAGCAATGTCGGTCCTTTGACCGTGCGGTTCGGTACCAAGGCAACCACATTCACCATCGACTCCGACACCCAGATCACAGCCATCTCCCCGACGGGGACAGGCACAGTGAACGTCACCGTCACCGTAGAGCTGGACGGCACCAGCAACGCACTGCCCTACACCTACGTCTGACGGCTCGAGCGCGTTGCGGTCGCAGGCATGAGGGCCACCTGCCGATGTTCGAAGTCGCCTGCACGGCGTCCTCTCTGCGCCTGAAGCACCGGCCGCGCGCCACGGCCTCGGGAGCACCGACAACAACAGAAACCGACAGCAGTGAGCCCCGGAAGTCTCCACCGGCCGCCGGGGCACACTGCTCGCGGGTGTCCGGTCGCGGGGTCGCGAGCGGACACCCATCCGATGTGGTCGAGGTGCACCGGTTATGGCGACCGTTCGCCGACCAGCCGGTCGACTCGAGCGTCCTCTCGGCGATCGGTCACACCGTATGCGGAGACCGTCCGGCCGGGTCCACGCTATGCAGGCCACGTGAGTATCCTCCCACCGCGCGCCGAAGCCTCAGCTCTCGCGGTCGGGATGGCCCGGCCACCGCGCGTAGGGAATACGGGCGATGTCCAATACCTCACCGATCGTCGACCATTCGTTGCGACCCAGACGCGCCAGTGGACGCAGCCGATCGATCGCGGGAAGGGTGTTGCCACGGGCATCCGTGCGCATCACGGCGGCATCGACCGCGGCGTGCAGAACCCGGCCGATCACCACGGTCGAGTCGCCGAGCTCCAGTACATGTTCGAGCCGGCACTCCAGTGCGACCGGTGACTCCGCGACCCGGGGCGGCGCAACGGTCACACTGGGCTCGGCGGTGAGTCCGACCTCGGTGAACTCCGACAGCTCGGCGGGAAAGTCTGTGCCGGTGGCATTCACCTGCTCGAACATCGACTCGGCGGCAAGGCAGACGACGAACTCGCCGGTCTCGAGCACGTTGCGCAACGAATCCTTCCTGCCCACCGAGGTGAACTGCACCATCGGCGGCGCCACGCACGAGACCGTGAAGAAAGAGTGCGGGGCGAGGTTGTCGACTCCCGTAGCGGACCGGGTGGATACCCAGGCAATCGGACGGGGAACGACAACACTGGTCAACACCTTGTAGAAGTCGCCGTAACCCACCACGTCGGGATCAATACCGGTGCGCATACGGCAACTTCCTTCCAGCAGGGTATTCGTCGGCACGGCCGTATCGGCAAGGCCCGGAGCGGGGACGGCTGTGCGCACATGCTCCACCGCGAACGGGCAATCAGGCAAGAAACTCGCTGCGACGGCCCGATAGCGCGACGCGAACCTCGGCAGGACGGCCCGCGGCAGGGGCGGAGCACGTTCCAGAGCTTCGACGAGGGAAGCTCTCAGAGCTACCCCTCGAATATACCCGCCGGTATGAAACTCGGATGGCCGGCGCGGTGACCCGAGGCGTTGACCCGACCGAGGCCCACCAACCCGCGCATCGCGTGGCCGAAGGCAACGCCGGTGGCCGGCCGACGGCGCCGTGCAAGAGCGATGCAAGCCTCGGGGGCGACAGTCGGTGACATGAAATCGGATTTATTCGCGTCGGCCAGCGGCAGGACAGTCTTGGTCACCGGTGCAAGCGCCGGCATCGGGTACTTCGTCGCCGAGCAGTTGGCCACTGCCGGCGCTGCGGTCGTGCTCGGCTGCCGCGATCCCGCCAAAGCCGAACTCGCCATGACGTCGATCCGTTCCCGGGTGCCCGGGGCCGTCCTACGGCCGGTGCCCCTCGACCTCGCGGATCTGTCATCGCTACCGGCGGCTGCCGCGGAGCTGAGCGGCGATCGACTCGATGGCGTCGTGCTCAACGCGGGTGTGCTATCGAGCGGGCCGCAGCGCTTCCTCAGCGCACAGGGCCACGAGTTGATGTTCGCGACGAATCATCTCGGACACTTCGCGCTCATCCATCATCTGGCCCCGGCGTTGTCGGCGACGGCGGGTAGCCGGGTCGTCACCGTCGGCAGCTACGCCGCGCGCTCCGAGCGCCTGGACCTTTCGGATCTGCAATCCGAGCGGGATTATCGGTCCAAACGCACCTATGGGCGATCGAAACCGGCCCAGATGCTGTTCGGATTCGAACTCGACCGGCGCCTGCGCGGGGCGGGCGCCGAGGTCATCAGCGTCGTGGCCCACCCGGGTGGTGCGCTGGATTCCCTGAGCCCGGCGCGGCCGCCGCTGTTCGCCCCGACCGAC